>NZ_JBHTWX010000121.1:0-28210 GCF_042792155.1 Kitasatospora sp. NPDC056651
GGACCGCCGGGTGTGATCACGTGTCAGAGCGTCCACGGGGGCGCTCCCAGAGAGAGGGCAGTTCCATGAAGAGCAAGCTGGCCAAGGCCGCCCTGACCGCCGCCGCCGCACTGGCGCTCGCGGGCGCCGGCACCCCGGCCTTCGCGCACGTCGGCGTGGTCGGCGGCGGCGAGTTCGCCGCCTCCGCCAACGAGCCGTTCGCGGCCGGCGGCGGCTTCGGCGTCGCCCACGCGGGTGACACCGCCGCCGGCGGCTTCGGCGGCGGCGCGGCCACCGCCACCGACCTGGTCGGCGGTGGCGCGGGCTTCGCGCACGCCGGCGGCGTGGGCATCTAGGCACGGGCACCTAGGCGCGGGCATCCAGGCGTAGGCCTCCGGCCCGAACCGGAAGGCCGGGCCGCTCCCTCTCGGGGGCGGCCCGGCCTTCTGCCGTGCGGCGTCCGCTACTTGAGCATCGCGGCGGCCTCGACGGCCCAGTAGGTGAGGATCTGCTCGGCGCCCGCGCGGCGGATCGAGGTGAGCGTCTCCATGATCATCCGCTCCCGGTCGATCCAGCCGTTCGCGGCGGCCGCCTCGACCATCGCGTACTCGCCGGAGACCTGGTACGCGGAGACCGGCACCGGGGAGGCGTCGGCGACCTGGCGCAGGATGTCCAGGTAGGCCATGGCAGGCTTCACCATCACCATGTCCGCGCCCTCGGCGAGGTCCTGCTCCAGCTCGCGCAGCGACTCGCGGGCGTTGGCCGGGTCCTGCTGGTAGGCCTTGCGGTCGCCCTTGAGCGAGGAGCCGACGGCCTCGCGGAACGGGCCGAAGAACGCCGAGGCGTACTTGGCGGTGTAGGCGAGGATGCCCACGTCCTGGTGCCCCGCCTCGTCCAGCGCCCGGCGGATCACACCGATCTGGCCGTCCATCATGCCGGACGGGCCGACCAGGTGGACGCCCGCGTCGGCCTGCACCCGGGCCATCTCGGCGTAGCGCTCCAGGGTGGCGTCGTTGTCGACGCTGCCGTCGGCGGCCAGCACGCCGCAGTGGCCGTGGTCGGTGTACTCGTCCAGGCAGAGGTCCGACATGACCACCAGGGAGTCGCCGACCTCGGAGACCACGTCCCGGATCGCCTGCTGGAGGATGCCGTCCGGGTTGGTGCCCTCGCTGCCGACCGCGTCCTGCACCTCGGGAACGCCGAACAGCATCAGGCCGCCGAGGCCCGCCTCGGCCGCCTCCACCGCGGCCTTGCGCAGGCTGTCCCGGCTGTGCTGGACGACACCCGGCATCGACGTCACCGGGACGGGCTCGCTGACGCCCTCACGGACGAACACCGGCAGGATCAGCTCCGCCGGGTGCAGCCGGGTCTCGGCCACCAGACGGCGCATCGCCGGGCTCTGGCGCAGCCGACGAGGGCGTACGTACGGGAATTCAGCGGTCACGGCTTCTCTCTCCGAACGGTTGTGCAGTGCCGGGGGCGACGGTCGGCCGCCCTCGGCCATGAGGGGTTTCAGCGGGCCTTGCGGCGCGAACCGGGACGGCGCTCGCTGGGCCGGTAGACCGGCTCACCGGCGGCCGTCGCGGTGTCGCGGCGCTTGGCCCCGAAGTCTGCCAGCGCCTGGGCCAGCGCGGCCGCCGACGGCGCCGGGGCCATCACGTCGACCCGCAGGCCGTGCTCCTCGGCGGTCTTGGCGGTGGCCGGGCCGATGCAGGCGATGACCGTCACGTTGTGCGGCTTGCCCGCGATGCCGACCAGGTTCCGGACGGTCGAGGACGAGGTGAACAGCACCGCGTCGAAGCCGCCGCCCTTGATCGCCTCGCGGGTCTCGGCCGGCGGCGGCGAGGCGCGCACCGTCCGGTACGCCGTCACGTCGTCGACCTCCCAGCCCAGCTCGACCAGGCCGGCCACCAGGGTCTCGGTGGCGATGTCGGCGCGCGGCAGCAGCACCCGGTCGATCGGGTCGAAGACCGGGTCGTACGGCGGCCAGTCCTCCAGCAGACCGGCAGCGGACTGCTCGCCGGAGGGCACCAGGTCCGGCTTCACGCCGAAGTCCACCAGGGCCTGGGCGGTGGTCTCGCCGACCGCCGCGACCTTGATCCCGGCGAACGCCCGGGCGTCCAGGCCGTACTCCTCGAACTTCTCCCGGACGGCGCGCACCGCGTTCACCGAGGTGAAGGCGATCCACTCGTAGCGGCCGGTGACCAGGCCCTTGATGGCCCGCTCCATCTGCTGCGGGGTGCGCGGCGGCTCGACCGCGATGGTCGGCACCTCCTGCGGCACCGCGCCGTACGAGCGCAGCTGCTCGGACAGGCCGGTGGCCTGCTCCTTGGTGCGCGGCACCAGGACGTTCCAGCCGAACAGCGGCTTGGTCTCGAACCACGAGTGCGAGGCGCGGTGGGCGACCTGCTCGCCCACCACGGCTATCACCGAGGTGGCCGGGTCGACCGGGGCGGAGACCGGCGAGGGCAGCACCCGGGCGGCCTTCAGGTCGGCCGCGATGCCGGACAGGGCGGAGGTGAAGGTCCGCTGGCGGGTGGTGGTGCCGGAGAGCGTGGCGCTGAGCGCCGACTCCGGCTTGCGGCCGCCCGCGACCAGGGCCGCGGCGGTGGCCGGCAGCTGGCCCAGGGTGGTGCGGACCACCAGGGTGGTCTCCGGCGCGCCCAGGTCCACCGGGCTGCCGGCCAGCAGCGCGGCGCCGTCCACGAAGCGCACGTCGGTGCCGGCGCCGGCCCGCAGCGGGACACCCGCGTACGCCGGGACGCCGACCGACTGGGCGACGCCCGGGATCACCTCGAACGGGATCCCGTCGCCCGCGCAGCTGAGCATCTCCTCGGCGGCGCAGCCGTCCAGGCCCGGGTCGCCGTCGACGGTGCGGACCACGTGCTTGCCCGAGCGGACGGCCTCGGCGACCAGCTTGGCCAGGTCGAAGGCGGCGCCCTCGGCGGCGGGGCTGTGCACCTGCACGGCGGACGGACAGTGGCTGCGCACGGCGGCGGCCGTCAGCGGGTCGGCGACCAGCACGTCGGCGGTGGACAGCACCTCGACCGCGCGCAGGGTCAGCAGCCCCGGGTCCCCGGGGCCCGCGCCCAGGAAGGTGCACCGTCCGGTGGCGGGCTGTCCCGAGAACAGGGCGTCGGTGGCGGCGGTGGGGCTCATCGGGCTCGCTCCCCCATCAGGGCGGCCGCGCCCGCGGCGAGCAGCCGGTCGGCCAGCGCGCGGCCGAGGGCCACCGCCTGCCGCTCGGCGGTCTCGTCGAGGACGATCGGACCGTTGGCGGACATCTTCAGCAGGGCGGATCCGTCGGGGTTGCCGACCACGCCGTCCAGCCGCAGTTCGTTCTCCCGGCCCCAGGTGGCCAGCGCGGCCACCGGCGCCGAGCAGCCGGCCTCCAGGGTGGCCAGCAGGGAGCGCTCGGCGGCCACGGCGACCCGGGTGGGGGCGTGGTCCAGCGCGGCGAGCGCGGCGGTGAGTTCGGTGTCGGCGGAGGTGCACTCGACCGCCAGCGCGCCCTGGCCGGGGGCCGGGACCATCAGCTCGGTGTCGAGGTGCTGGGATATCTCGGCGCTGCGGCCGAGCCGGTTCAGGCCGGCCGTCGCCAGCACCACCGCGTCCAGCTCACCGCTGGTCACGAAGCCGATCCGGGTGTCCACGTTCCCGCGGATCGCGACCGTCTCCAGCTGGGCGCCGCGGGCGGCGGCCCAGGCGTTCAGCTGCGCCATCCGGCGGGGCGAGCCGGTGCCGACCCGGGCCGGGCGGCCGGCGCCGGCCAGCTTCTCCACCAGCTCGTCCAGGGACAGGCCCTCGGCCGAGACCAGCGCGTCGCGGACGTCCTCGCGCACCGGGACGGCGGCCAGCGCCAGGCCCTCGGGGGCGGCGGTGGGCAGGTCCTTGAGCGAGTGCACGGCGAAGTCGATCCGGCCCTCCAGCAGCGCGTCGCGCAGCGCGGAGACGAACACACCGGTGCCGCCGATCTGCGCCAGCGACTCCCGGGAGGTGTCGCCGTAGGTGGTGATCTCCACCAGCTCGACGGGGCGCCCGGTGACCCTGGTCACCTCGCGGGCCACCATGCCCGACTGCGCCATGGCGAGGGCGCTGCGCCGGGTTCCGAGCCGCAGGGCCGCGGTGGCCGAGGGCTGCTCCGTGATCGCTTGACCATTCATGAGGTGATCGTCCCGGTGGTACTCGTGGGATGGCTGACGGTTCATCTGGCGCCCCCGGCGGAGGGCTGGGGCGCACCGCCGACGGGCGTGCCCGACACGGCGTGCACGGCCGCCGGGTCGAGGTCGAACAGTTCGCGCAGCGCCTCCGCGTAGGAGGCGCCGCCGGGCTCGGCGGCCAGCTGCTTCACCCGGACGGTCGGGGCGTGCAGCAGCTTGTCGACGACGCGGCGGACGGTCTGGGTGATCTCGGCGCGCGAGCGCTCGTCCAGGTCGGGCAGCCGGGAGTCCAGCCGGCCGAGCTCGGCGGCGACCACGTCGGAGGCCATCGAGCGCAGCGCGACCACGGTCGGCGCGATCCGGGCGGCCCGCTGGGCGGCGCCGAAGGCGGTCACCTCGTCGGAGACGATCCGGGTGACCTCGTCGACGTCGCCGGCGCCGGGGCTGGCGGCGTGCGCGTGGGAGAGGCTCTCCAGGTCGACCAGCAGGGCGCCGTCCAGCTCGTGCACGGCGTGGTCGACGTCGCGCGGCATGGCGAGGTCGAGCAGGGCCAGCGGCTGGGCGGACGGCGCACGGGTGGCGACGGCGGCGGCCACGTCCTCGGCCTTGATCACCACGCCGGACGCGCCGGTGCAGGAGATCACCAGGTCCACGTCGGCCAGCGTGTCCGGCACCTTCTCCAGGTCCAGGGTGCGGGCCACGTCCGGGCCGAGGATCTCGACCAGCCGCTCGGCCCGGGCCGGGGTCCGGTTGGCGATCAGCAGGTCGGTCACGCCGGCGCGGACCAGGGTGGCGGCGGCCAGCGAGCTCATCGAGCCGGCGCCGACCACCAGCGCGCGCTTGCCGGCGATCTCGCCCGCGCCCGCCGCGACCTGCTCCAGGCCGAAGGTGACCAGCGACTGGCCGGCTTTGTCGATGCCGGTCTCGCTGTGCGCCCGCTTGCCGACCCGCAGCGCCTGCTGGAACAGCTCGTTCAGGCCGCGCCCGGCGGTGTGCTCGTCCTGGGCCTTGGCCAGCGCGTCGCGCAGCTGACCGAGGATCTGGCCCTCGCCGACGACCATCGAGTCCAGGCCGCAGGCCACCGAGAAGATGTGGTGGACGGCGCGGTCCTCGTAGTGGACGTACAGGTGGGAGGTCAGCTCCTCCAGGTCCACGCCGCTGTGGTGGGCCAGCAGCAGCGACAGTTCGGCGACGCCGGCGTGGAACTTGTCCACGTCCGCGTACAGCTCGATCCGGTTGCAGGTGTTCACCAGCGCGGCTTCGGCGACGGTCGTGGTGGCGGCCGCGTCGTGCAGCAGCCGGGTCGGTACGTCACCCGTCAGCGCGGCGCGCTCCAGCACCCCGACCGGGGCCGTGCGATGGCTCAGCCCTACGACGAGAAGGCTCATGCCCGCCCCTCACAGCTCTCGGTGTTCATGCGGGCATCACCGCGGAGAGATCCCCGTCGCCGCCCTTGGCGGACTTTCCCTTGGCCTGCTCGGCCTGGTCCTTGGCCGCCGTCTCGGCGGCGCCCCGGGCGGTCTTGCCGGTGCCGCCGGCCGCGCGGCGCAGCTTGGCGGCGGCCGCCCGGACCGGCCCGGGGGCGCGGTCGAGCACCGACTCGGCACGGTCGTCCGGCTCCTCGCCGGCCTTGCGCTGCTCGTGGAAGGCGAGGATCTGGAGCTCGATGGAGAGGTCCACCTTGCGCACGTCCACGCCGTCCGGGACGGTCAGCACGGTGGGGGCGAAGTTCAGGATGCTGGTCACGCCGGCCTCCACCAGCCGGTCGCACACCTGCTGGGCGGCGCCGGGCGGGGTGGTGATCACGCCGATGGAGACGTGCTGGCTCTCGACGATCGACTCCAGCTCGTCCATGTGCCGCACCGGGAGCCCGGCGGCGGTGGAACCGACCACGTTCGGGTCGGCGTCCAACAGGGCGGCCACCCGGAAACCGCGGGAGGCGAAGCCGCCGTAGTTGGCGAGCGCGTGGCCGAGGTTGCCGATGCCGACGATGACGACCGGCCAGTCCTGGGTCAGGCCGAGCTCGCGGGAGATCTGGTAGACGAGGTACTCGACGTCGTAGCCGACGCCGCGGGTGCCGTAGGAGCCGAGGTAGGAGAAGTCCTTGCGCAGCTTCGCCGAGTTCACGCCGGCCGCGGCGGCCAGCTCCTCGGAGGAGACGGTCGGCACCGAGCGCTCGGAGAGCGCGGTGAGGGCACGCAGGTAGAGGGGCAGGCGGGCGACCGTCGCCTCCGGGATGCCCCGGGCACGCGAGGGTCGGCGCGCGGCGCCCTGGTCGGGCGTCTGCGAACTGCTCTGTGGTGGGCGGCCGATTGCCACGGTGCTCCTGTGGGTGAAGCTGGGCTTTGGCAGCCAGGCTATGCGTTTGTGAACGTGTGCACAAAGATGGTGTCCGTTTTGTCCCTGCACAGTGATGCGCATCACGCCGCCGTCAGGCCGTCGGACCCATAGCACCGGAGTGTGTCAGCACGACCTCCGGGGCCTGTGATCCGGGCAGCCAGGGGCCGTACGGCGCCTCCCTGCGCAACAGCGGGACACCGGCGCCGCAGGGGCGGGAGCGGGCCCGGCCGAGCCGGGGCCAGGGCACCCCGGCGGCCTCGCGCAGCGGGCCCGCCCAGTCGTCCGGCGGGCAGGACGGGACGCCCACGCAGTGCCGCAGCAGCTCGGCGGTCACCCGGGCGTCGCCCAGCGCGGTGTGCGCCGGGTACCAGCCCAGGCCCGCCGCCTCCGCACAGGCCGCCAGGCCGTGGCCGCGGGCCTCCGGCAGGTGGGCGCGGGCCAGCCGCATCGTGCACAGCAGCGGGACGGGCGGCAGCGGCACCCCGATCCGGGCGAACTCGCGATCGAGGAAGGCGTGGTCACAGCTGACGTGGTGACCGACCAGCACCCGGCCGGCCAGCAGCTCCAGCAGCCGCGGGGCGATCTCGCGGAAGCGCGGGGCACCCTCGACGTCGCACTGGCGTATCCGGTGCACATGGGTCGGGCCGACCGGGCCGAGCGGGTCCAGCAGGGTGGCGAACTCCCCCTCGGGGCACAGCCGCTCGTCGAGCAGCACCACCGCGACCTCGACCACCCGGTGCCGCCACGGGCTGCGGCCGGTCGCCTCCACGTCCACCACCGCGAAGCCCCGGGCCCCTTCCGGGGTCGCGGACGTCCCAGGGGTGGGGCCGGGAAGCATGGCGGCACTCCTCGCGTGCTCAGCCCCCCACGGGCGCAAACGTGTTCGATCGTAAGCCGACCAACCCGTCGCGCCCCAAGCCGAAACGGAGTGTCTTTGGCAACGATTCGGCGAAGCGCCCCCGCCGAGTGACGGGGGCGGGGGTGTCCGGACGGACGCCCCCTCAGGCCTCCAGGGCCTTGCGCAGGCGGCTCTCGTCGACCCGCCAGAAGTCGTGCTGACGCCCGTCGATCAGGGTGACCGGGATCTGCTCCCAGTAGCGGCGGTACAGCTCCTCGTCCTGGGTGATGTCCTTCTCCTCGAAGGACGCCCCGAGCTCGCCCGCCACCCGGACGATCACCTCGCGGGCCTCGTCGCACAGGTGGCAGCCGGGCTTGCCGACCAGGGTCACGGTCCGGTCCGCGGGCTTGGGGCTCTTACGTCGCAGCAGTGGGCTCACCGCCCCATTCTGCGCCACCCCACCCGCCCGCCCCCGGGGCCCCGGGGGCGTCCCGCCGGTCAGCCCGGATCGGGGCGCGGCGTCGGGGTGCGGCGTCGGGGCGCGCGCATCGCGAGGCGGAGGAGGGGGCGCCTCCCGGCCGGGGGCCGGGGAGCGTCGCGCATCCGAGAACGGCCGGCGGGACGGCCCCCGGGCGCGCGGGGGCCGGACGAGCTGTTCACCTCGCGGGCACGGCTCCGTCACGGTCGGCGCGCGCCGGGCTGGCTATCCTCGGTGACATGGCCGTGCTCAGAAGGCTCACCCAGGCAAGGCGTTCCGGCAGCGAGCGGAGCGCCCTGGCCGGCGAAGCCGCGGCCGAGGCCGCGCTGCGCGCCGCACCCGGGCCGGACCGCGCCGGCCGGCCGGCGGGCGCGCCGGACGCCCCGAGCACCCCGGAGACTCCGGACGCTCCGGACACCCCGGACGCTCCGGACGCGGGAAAGCCGGGCAAGACCCCCAAGGCCCCGGCCGAGAACCACACCCCGGACCCGGACGACCCCCGCGCCGCCGCCTTCTTCGACTGCGACAACACCATCCTGCGCGGCGCCGCGATCTTCTACCTCGGCGTCGGCCTCTACCGCCGGGGCTTCCTCACCCGCCGCGACATCGCCCGCTTCGCCTGGCAGCAGGCCTGGTTCCGGCTGCACGGCACCGAGGACCCGGACCACATCTCGGACGCCAAGCAGTCCGCCCTCGGCATCGTCGCGGGCAAGCGCACCGCCGACCTGGAGGCGATCTGCGAGGAGGTCTTCGAGGAGGTCGTGGCGGACAAGATCTGGCCGGGCACCCGCGCCCTGGTCCAGATGCACCTGGACGCCGGCCAGCGGGTCTGGCTGGTCACCGCCGCCCCGCTGGAGGTGGCCCGGATCATCGCCCGGCGGCTCGGCATGACCGGCGCGCTCGGCACCGTCGCCGAGGCCCGGGACGGTCTCTACACCGGCCGGCTGGTCGGCGACATGCTGCACGGCCCGGCCAAGGCCGCCGCCGTCCGCGCGCTGGCCCGGCGCGAACGCCTCGACCTCGACCGCTGCGCCGCCTACAGCGACTCGGCCAACGACATCCCGATGCTCTCGCTGGTCGGCCACCCGTACGTGGTGAACCCGGACGGCGCGCTGCGCCGCCACGCCCGGGCCCAGGGCTGGCGGGTGCGGGACTTCCGGACCGGACGCAAGGCGGCCCGGGTGGGGCTGCCGGCGGCGGCCGCGCTCGGGGTGCTGGCCGGCGCGGCGGCGGCCGGGGTGGCGCTGAACCGGCGCCGGCGCACCGCCTGAGGGCCGCGCCCGGGCCCTTTCCCGCACGCTCGCCCGGGAGGGTGAGCACACGTCAACCATGCCTCTGACCTGGCCCCTCGTACGGGCGAACTCCCTTGCAGCGCAGGGCAGTCCGGGGTGCCTGCACGAACCTGTCGGCCGGTGACCGGTTCTGATCGTTCGCCAGGCCGGGAAAGTCAGGGGTTGCCGAGCCCCAAGGCTGGGAAACCGCCCCCGAGGCCGCCAAATTGGTCACCCTGGGCGCCCGTTCGATCACGTTGAGCCGGATGAACGCCGACAGCTCCGGTCACTATCAGCCGAACATGCACAACAAATGGATCCCAAACGACCACTTCGACCACACGGTGTAGCTGTCATTGCACAAAGCGTTATTCTCTCCTGGATGCGCGTCACCACGCGTCCCGCTCGAACGGACGCCCCTGACGCGCTCTCCGCGCAGGCGGAGGTGATCCGTCCACAGTTCTGCCTCTGGGAGTCCCGTGTACCCACCCGTCCGGAACGACGCGCCTGCACCCTCCCGCCCGTCGTCCGCGCCCCTGCGCACCCGCACCGGCCTCCGGGACCGGCCCACCGTCGAGCGGCAGATCTCCACCGGCCTGGACCTGCTCCGCAGCCTGCTCCGCAGCCAGTTCGACGGCCGGCTCGGCGGCACGCCCCGACTCGCGCTCGCCGGAGGAACGTTCGGCCAGCCCCAGGGCCCGGGTGCGGCGCTGCGCACCACCGCCGCCGGCTCGACCGGCACCGGCTCGCGCGGCCGCACCTCCGGTGTCGGCCGGGGCCGCGCCAGGACCGCGCCCAGCCCCGGCTACGAGACCGAGCACAACCCCGTCATGGAGCTGGTCGAGCGGGCCCAGGCCGGCGAGAGCGAGGCCTTCGGCCGGCTCTACGACCACTACGCCGACACCGTGTACCGCTACATCTACTACCGGGTCGGCAGCCGGGCCACGGCCGAGGACCTCACCAGCGAGACCTTCCTGCGCGCCCTGCGCCGGATCGGCACCTTCACCTGGCAGGGCCGGGACTTCGGCGCCTGGCTCGTCACCATCGCCCGCAACCTGGTCGCCGACCACTTCAAGTCCAGCCGCTTCCGCCTGGAGGTCACCACCGGCGAGATGCTCGACTCCAACGAGTGCGAGCGCAGCCCGGAGGAGTCGGTGCTGGAGTCGCTCTCCAACGCCGCCCTGCTCGAAGCGGTCCGCCGGCTCAACCCCCAGCAGCAGGAGTGCGTCACCCTGCGCTTCCTGCAGGGGCTCTCGGTCGCCGAGACGGCCCGGATCATGGGCAAGAACGAGGGCGCCATCAAGACCCTCCAGTACCGGGCCGTCCGCACCCTGGCCCGGCTGCTCCCGCCCGACGCGAGGTGAGGGGCGCGGTGGACGGCGCGGCCGCGGTGCGGCCCGGCCGTCCGTCACCGCCGACGCCCGGCCGACACGTCAGGGTGAACGGTCGGTCCGATGATCAGCCGTGCGTAACCGACCGCCGGTACCGCTCGTTGGCCAGCGTGCAAGCCCCCACCGGGCATACGGTCAAGTCGAATTGCGGCCTATCACCCGATGGAGTGTCTTTGGCCAGCCTGGGCAACCGTCCGGCGGGCCGGGGTGTCGACAACGACGAAGGGAGGTGTGGCCCGTGACGGCAAACGTGCTTGAGCACCGGCGGGCGAAGGCCTTCGCCGAGGCGCTGGAGGCCCACCAGGCGGAGCAACGCGCTACGGCCACCGCCGGATCGGACAACACCGCTGCCACCGAAGCCGGTTCGGCCGCGATGGCCGGACTGGTCGGACTGACCGACGCGCTGGGGGCGCTGCCCGGGCCGGCCCTGGACCGGGAGGTCCGGACGGTCCAACGCGCCCAGCTGATGGCCGCGTTCGAGCAGGCCTTCGCCGGAGGGACGGGCGCCGCGGTGCCCCGCCAGCGCCGCCACCGGGCGATCCGGACGGCACCGCGCGGCCGTTGGAGCCGCCGGTTCGCCATCGGCGGACTGGTCGCCGGGCTCGCCGTCGGCAGCCTGGCCGGCGCCGCCGCGGCCAGCTCCAACGCCCTTCCCGGGGACTCCCTGTACGGCCTGAAGCGCGGACTGGAGGGCCTGCGGCTCGACTTCGCGGGCTCCGACTCCGAACGCGGCGAACTGCTGCTGGACAGCGCGGCCACCCGGCTCGGCGAGGCCAAGGCCCTCGTCGGCCGCACCGGCCCGGCCGGCGCGCTCAGCGACACCACCGTCGAACAGGTCCGCCGGGCACTGGACGACATGCACGCCGACGCCCTCAAGGGCCGCGAACTGCTGCGCTCGGTCTACCGCAGCAACGGCTCGCTCGACCCGATGCGGGCGCTGGCCGGATTCGCCCACGACGAGGACGGCCGCTGGAGCGAGCTGCAGGGCCGGCTGCCCGCCCAACTCACCCGGCAGGCCCATCTGGTGAACCAGCTCTTCGACGACATAAGCGAGGACGTCGCGCCCCTGCGCCTGGCCCTGCCCCCCGCCGTCGGCGGTGGTGGCGCGGCCGGCTCCGGAGCGGGCGACGGCTCGTCCGCGTCGACCGGCGGTTCCCCGGCCGGCTCCCCGGCGAACGGCTCCGGCAGCACCGCCGGCACCGGGCAGGCCCCGGGCGCCCCGGCCGGAAACCACCCCGGCGCCACCGAGCACGCCCCGGCCGACCCCGGTGCCGGCGCGTCCGGCAACGGCGGCAAGGGCGGCCTCCTGCCGGACAACCTGCCCACCGGCGCCCCGGACGCCGTCAACGGCCTGGTCGGCGGCCTCACCAGCGGGCTCACCGGCACCAAGCCCTCACCCAGCGCCGACGCGGCGCCCCAGGCACCGCAGCCGGGCGCGCCCAGCGCCCCCGCGGCCCAGCCGCAGGGCGTCGAGGTGCCGCCGCTGCTTCCGGACCTGCTGCCGGGGCTGCGCATCCTGGGCGGCTGACGAAAGGACGGCGAGGGCCCGGCGGAGTGCGATATCCGCCGGGCCCTCGCACGTCGCGGGACCGTGCCGCCTCCGGGGCCCGGGAGGACCCCGGAGGTCTCAGAAGAACACCGACCGCCGCTGCACCAGCAGCTGGTAGAGGGTGTGCTGGATGGTCTCCCGCACCTCGTCGGCCAGGTCGAAGACCAGCATCGGGTCGTCCGCCGCCTCCGCCGGATAGGTGTCGGTGGCGATCGGCTCGCCGAAGCGGATCGTCCACTTGGTCGGCAGCGGCAGCACCCCGAGCGGGCCCAGCCACGGGAAGGTCGGCGTGATCGGCACGTACGGCAGGCCCAGCAGCCGGGCCAGCGTCTTCACGTTGCCGATCATCGGGTAGGTCTCCTCGGCCCCGACGATCGAGCAGGGCACGATCGGCACCCGCGCCCGCAGCGCCGAGGAGACGAAGCCGCCGCGGCCGAAGCGCTGGAGCTTGTAGCGCTCGGCGAACGGCTTGCCGATCCCCTTGAAGCCCTCCGGCCAGACCCCGACCACCTCGCCGCGCTCCAGCAGGGCCTGGGCGTCCTCGTTGCAGGCCAGTGTGTGGCCGGCCTTGCGGGCCAGCTCGTTGATGCCGGGCAGCACGAAGACCAGGTCGGCGGCGAGCATCCGCAGGTGCCGCCGGGCGGGGTGGTGGTCGTGGATGACCACCTGGGTCATCAGGGCGTCCAGCGGGATCGTCCCGGAGTGGTTGGCGACGATCAGCGCGCCGCCCTCGGCCGGGATGTGCTCCACGCCCTGGACGTCGATCCGGAAGTACTTCTCGGCCAGCGGGCGCAGCAGCGAGAGCAGCACCTCCTCGGTGAGCTCCCGGTCGAAGCCGAACTCGTCCACCTCGTACTCGCCGGTCAGCCGGCGGCGCAGGAAGGACAGCCCATCGGCGGCGCGGCCCTCCCAGCCCTTGCCGAACAGCCGGGTGGCGGCCGGGCCGAGCGGGCCCGACAGCGCCCCGCCGACGGCCCCGGCGAGCCGGTCGGCCAGTTTCGGCCCCTCGGGCGAGGTCCAGCTGGGCGCGGACTCGATCGGGATGACCTTGGCCTCGGCCGGCGCGTTCTCGGCTGCGGCACTCATCGCGGGTTCAGCTCCTCGGTCGGCGGGGGAGGTTCGGTACGGCGTCCGGCCCGCCCGGTCCGGCGGACGCGGCGCCTTCGGAGCCGAGCAGGGTCGTCAGCCGGTCGGCGGCGGCGGCCAGCCGCTCGGGCGGCAGCAGCCCCGGGCCGGCGGCGGCGGCGAAGTCGGCGAAGGCCTCCGGAGTGCTGAACGCCGGGCGGTAGCCGAAGGTGTCCCGCAGCCGCGCGGTGTCCACCACCCGGCCGTGGGTGAGCAGCCGCAGCTGCTCGGGGGAGACGTCCACCAGCCTGGTCTGCCGGGCCAGCACGGCCATCCAGCTGACCGCGGGCAGCAGCAGCGGCAGGGTCGGCCGGCCGAGTCGGCGGGCGCACTGGGAGAGCAGCAGCACGCCCTCCCCCGCCACGTTGAAGGTGCCGGTGTTGACGGTGCCCGGCACGGGCTCGTCGGCGGCCCGGCAGAGCACCGCGACCGCGTCGTCCTCGTGCACGAACTGCAGCCGGGGGTCGTAGCCGAGGACGGTCGGCAGCACCGGCAGCGCGAAGTACTCGCTGAGCGGGGTGTCCGCGCCGGGGCCGACGATGTTGGCGAAGCGCAGCACCGTCACCGCGACGTCCGGGCGGCGCCGGGCGAAGCCGCGCACATAGCCCTCGACCTCCGCCGCGTCCTTGGCGAAGCCGCCGCCGGGCGGGTCCTTGGGCTGCATCCGCTCGCTGAACACCGCCGGGTCGCGGGGCGCGGAGCCGTAGACCCCGGTGGTGGACTTCACCACGAGCCGGCGCACCCCGGGAGCCTTCTGGCAGGCACCGAGCAGCTGCATGGTGCCGATCACGTTGGACTCCTTCACCGCGGAGCGGTTGGTGGAGCCCAGGCCGGTGGCGCTGACGCTGAGGTGCACCACGGTGTCCACCCCGTGCTCGGCGAGCACCCGGGAGAGTGCCGGGCGGCGCAGGTCGAGCTGGTGGAAGCGGTACGGGGCGGCCGGGCCGGACGGTTCCTCGGGCGGTCTCCGGGGCGGCTGCACGTCCACGCCGACCACCAGGTCCACGCCCGGACGGCGGCGGACCTCGGCGACGAAGCGGGCGCCGAGCTGGCGTGCCACGCCGGTGACGAGCACGACCACACCCACGGTGCTGCACCCCACTCCCCAGGCCCGGGCGGCCTGCGTGCACCGTACCGTGCCGCCCAGGGGGGCCGTGAAACGACACCGCCCGCCCAGGCCACGAGGGCATGGGCGGGCGGTGGAAGCACTGGCGCGCCAGGCGCGGCCGGGGCCGCTTACTTCTTGTTGCGACGCTGAACGCGAGTGCGCTTCAGAAGCTTGCGGTGCTTCTTCTTGGCCATACGCTTGCGACGCTTCTTGATGACAGAGCCCACGGAACAACCCTCGCTCACTGAGACTCTCGCCCGTGAGAGACGGAGTCCATACGACTGACGTGAGGGCCTAGCCTACCGTCCATGGTGCTAAGGCCGTAATCGTGCTCCCCGACACCGGGAAACTCGGGGGAAATCCCGGGCGAACGAGCGCGGGGCCCACCGCTGTGGACCCCGTGCCCGCGCGCCCCCGCTACGCGCTCTCAAGCCGCACGTAGGACTCCTTGAGGTACTCGTGCACCGCCTGCTGGGGCACCCGGAAGGACCGTCCGACCCGGATGGCCGGCAGCTCTCCGCTGTGCACCAGGCGGTACACCGTCATCTTGGACACCCGCATGACCGCGGCGACCTCCGCCACGGTCAGGAAGACGACTTCCTGAAGGGGGCGCTCGACGGAACTCATGACCATCACCCGACCCTTACCCGTGTGCAAGGCACCGGCTTCCCCTCCGGTGACTCCACCGGCACACGTGTATCCCCAGAGTAGTTATGGGTGGTACCAGTGGGAAGAGGGGAAGTGCGGTCCTCGTACGGTGAGAGATAGGACCGTTGCAGTACGTAGCCGACCGGCGGATGGCACCACCCGAGGTACGCATCACCCCTCCCGGGCCCGGTGGGGAGGGCGGGATCAGGCCAACAGGCCGTGCTGGGGGAACACCGCCCGGCGGGTCGCCAGGATGGCCTGATCGAGCCGGTCGGCCGGATCGTAGCCCGAGTCGAAGTCGCGCCAGGCCGGGCGGGCGCCGTCGGTCATCCGCAGCGGGGCCGGGCGGCGGGTGCGGCGGTAGACCTCGGCGCGCCAGGACTCGGGGGTCTCGGTGGCCGGGTCGACGGGCCGGGCGGCGGCGGTGGCGACCAGGTGGGTCCAGGTGCGCGGCACCACGTCCACCACGGCGTAGCCGCCCCCGCCGGTGGCCACCCAGCGGCCCCCGGCGTACTGGTGGGCGAGGTCGTGCAGCGCCTCGGCGATCAGCCGCTGGGCGTCCACGGTGACGGCGAGGTGGGCGAGCGGGTCCTCCAGGTGGGTGTCCGCGCCGTGCTGGGTGACCAGCACCTGCGGCCGGAAAGCGTCGAGCAGTTCGGGCACCACGGCGTGGAAGGCGCGCAGCCAGCCGGCGTCGCCGGTGCCCGCGGGCAGTGGCAGGTTGGCGGCGGAGCCGGGGGCGTCCTCGCCGCCGGTCTCGACCGACCAGCCGGTCTGCGGGAAGAGCGTGGCCGGGTGCTCGTGCAGCGAGATGGTGAGCACCCGGGGGTCGTTCCAGAAGGCCGCCTGGACGCCGTCGCCGTGGTGGACGTCCACATCGACGTAGGCGACCCGCTCGGCGCCGAGTTCGAGCAGCCGGGCGATGGCCAGTGCCGGGTCGTTGTAGACGCAGAAGCCGGAGGCCTTGCCGGGCATCGCGTGGTGGAGCCCGCCGGTGAAGTTGACGGCGTGCGGGGTCTCGCCGTGCCAGACCGCCTCGGCGGCGGCCACCGACTGGCCGGCGATCAGCGCGGAGGCCGAATGGATCGCCGGGAAGGACCAGTTGTCGTCGGTGCCGAGTCCGTGCACCGCGTCGGTGCGGTCGGGGTGGGCGGCGGCGTTCCGGACGGCCTCGACGTACTCCCGGGTGTGCACCAGCCGGAGGGTCGACTCACCGGCGGGCGGAGCGGAGCGGACGGTCACCCCGGGGCCGGTGCTCAGCCCGAGCGCCTCGACCAGGCGCATGGTGAGGGCCAGCCGGGTGGGGTCCATCGGGTGGCCCGGGCCGAAGTCGTACGCGGTGACGGCCTCGTCCCAGAAGAGGTGCAGGCCGCAGGGGGTGTCACGCTCGGCTTCGGGCATGGCCTCCACCGTAGCGGGTGCGGGTGACGGGGCCTTGGCCAGGGCGCGCCGGGCGGCGGTGGCGGGTGCGAACGGACGACGGCGGTGGGGGCGGACGGGCGTCAGGTGCGCGATGAAACTACGGAAGTTGTGGGGCGGCTGTGGAGGCGCGTGTTGAGGCGGTACAGACAAAAGCTTTGCGACTCCATATCCTCTCCGCCATGAAGCCATTCAGCGTGCAACGCCTTGGGGTAATTCTCGCTGCAATACTGGGATTTGGCGTCTTCTTTGCCGCCCAGCCGGCCTCCGCCGCGGTCAACGGCGCCGCCTTCGCGGTCGACAAGTCGACGGCCAAGGCGGGAGACCAGCTGACCCTGACACTGTCCCTCACCAACAGTGAGAACAGCCCGATCTACTTCGCCTACGAGGCCGTCCAGCCCACCTGGCCGGCCAACACCCAGGCCGGAGCCTTCACCATCACCGGCTGCACCGGCGACACCTCGGACTGTGCGACCAACGGGAACAGCGCCAGCTTCCACTTCAACGCGCCGATCGCGCCGGGGGCGTCGAAGAGCGTCACGCTCACCGTCAAGATCACCGACACCCCCGCGTGGGGCACCGCGCCGTACACCCTGAACTGGGCGCCGTACGTCTACTACGAGTTCGGCCAGGTCGGCACCACCGGCACGGCCAAGGACCAGACCTGGACCTACGGGGTGCCCGCGCTCCAGACCGTGATCAGCTGACCCCCCGTCCCGTCGACCGCCCCCGCCGTCTCCCGACGGCGGGGGCCCGCCGGTTCCGGTTGAAGACGGCGGTCGAAGATGGCGTGAAGAGGATGCACGCACGACCTTCACGGCTCCCTATCCTCTCCGCCATGAAGCCATTCAGCGTGCAACGCCTCGGAGCAACTCTCGCCGCGATACTGACACTTGGCGTGATCTTCGCCGCCCAGCCGGCCTCCGCCACCACCACCCGCGACGACGGCGTGATCACCGGCGTCTCGGCCTCCGTCGACAAGAAGACGGCGGCACCGGGCGATGTACTGACCCTGACCCTCTCCCTCACCAACACCGAATCCACCCCCATCACCTTCGCGTACGAGTGGATCGGGCCGAGCTTTCCCTCCAACACGCTGACCGGCGCGTTCACCTTCACCAGCTGCGGCGGGGAGCAGGTGGACTGCGGAGTCAACGGCAACGTCGTCGGCTTCCATCCCACGGCGCCGATCGAGCCGGGCGCCACCCGCACCGTCACGGCCACCGTCAGGATCACCGACACCCCCACCTGGGGCACCGCGCCGTACACCCTGAACTGGGCCCCTTACGTCTACGCCGAATACGGCTACCCGGTCACCAAGACCAGGAGCGGCCCCTTCCTCGACGGCATGCCCGGCCTCCAGACCGTGATCAGCTGACCCCCGCCCCGCCGACCGCCCCGGCCCCCGCCGCCACGCCGGTGGCGGGGGCCGGGGCGAAGCGATCGGCGAGCGGCAGGACGGCCAGCACCAGCAGCATCGGGGCGAGCAGCGCCCAGCGGTACGAACTCGCGTCCGCGATCGCCCCGACCAGCGGCGAACCCAGCAGGAACCCCACGTAGTTGAACAGGTTGAGCCGGGCCACCGCGGCGTCCGAGTCGGCCGGGAAGAGCCGGCCGCCGGCCGCGAACACCTGCGGGATGATCGCGCAGATGCCGAAGCCCAGCACGGTGAAGCCGGCGATGCCCGCCCAGGCGGTGGGCGCGACCGCGGCCACCCCGAACCCGAGCGCGGCCAGCGCGGCCCCGGCGCGCACCACCGCGACGGCGCCGAAGCGCTGCACCGCCCGGTCGCCCAGGGCCCGGCCGAGCAGCATCGCGACCATGTACCCCAGGTAGGAGAGCTTGGCGAGGTCCTCCCGGCTGCCCAGCCCGTCGGTGAGGTACTTGACGCTGTAGTTGGAGACCGAGGAGTCCGCGATGTACGCGAAGGCCATCGCCAGGCAGAGCGGCAGCAGCGGGCGCCACGGGACGGACCGGGCGGCGGCCTCGGCGGCCTCCCGTACGGCGTCGCCGAGTTCGGCCGGGCCGGCGAAGCGGAAGCCGGTCAGCACCGCGAGCGGGGCGACCACCGCGGCGGCCGTGCCGAACAGCACCGGCAGCCCGAGGTCGTAGTGCGAGCCGAGGCCCGCGACCGCCGCGCCGAGGATGCCGCCGAGGCTGAACGCGGCATGGAAGCCGATCATGATCGAGCGGCCGTAGCGGTGCTGGAGCCCCACCCCGAGCATGTTCATACTGGCGTCCAGCGCGCCCACCAGCAGCCCGAACGCGCCCAGTGCCAGGGCGAGTTGCCACAGCGCCCCGCCCAGTCCGGCGGCCGCCAGGCTGAGGCAGACGGCCGGCTGGACCACCCGCAGCACCGCCCTGGCGCCGGTGCGCCTCACCAGCCGCTCGGAGAGGATCGAGCCCACCCCGGCCAGGACCGGCACCGCGGCCAGGAAGACCGGCAGCAGCCCGTCGCTCAGCCCGTACCGGTGCTGGATCTCCGGGATGCAGGTGACCAGCAGGGCGAAGACGGTGCCCTGGAGCAGGAAGCTCACGGCGAGCGCGGCCCGCCCGGCGCGCAGGCCGGGCGGGATGTCGGACGGTGCGGCACTCAAGCGGACCTCCAGGCGGCCTCTCGCTACCGGCCGGTAGGCCGACGCAGGCGAGAGCGTAGGGGGTGCGCGGAGATTGCGGGAGGGGTCGCGCAGCGGTCACTTTCCGCCGGAGGCCAACTCCCGGGAACGGTCGCGGGCCGCCTCCAGGGCGCCGAGCAGGGCGGCCCGCACCCCGTGGTTCTCCAGCTCGCGGATCGCCGAGATGGTGGTGCCGGCCGGGGAGGTGACCGCCTCGCGCAGCTTCACCGGGTGCTCGCCGGAGTCGCGCAGCATCACCGAGGCCCCGATGGCCGACTGCACGATCAGGTCGTGCGCCACCTGCCGGGGCAGCCCGAGCAGGATGCCGGCGTCGGTCATCGCCTCGACCAGGAAGTAGAAGTAGGCCGGGCCGGAGCCGGACAGCGCGGTGGCCGCGTCCTGCTGGGACTCGGGCAGCCGCAGCGCCTTGCCGACCGAGCTGAAGATCTCCTCGGCGCGTGCCAGGTGCTCCTCGGTGGCGTGGGTGCCGCCCGAGATGACGCTCATCCCCTCGTCCACCAGGACCGGGGTGTTGGGCATCACCCGGACCACCGGGGTGCCGGCCGCCAGCCGCTCCTCGAACCAGGTGGTGGGCACGCCGGCCGCGGCCGAGATCACCAGCCGGTCCGGGCTGACGTGCGGGGCCAGCTCCTCCAGCAGGGTGCCCATGTCCTGCGGCTTGACCGCGAGGATCAGGGTGTCGGCGAGCTTGGCGGCCTCGGCGTTGGAGACGGCCACCACGCCGTGGCGGGCGGCGAGTTCGGCCGCGCGCTCGGGGCGGCGGGCGGTCACCAGGACGTCCGCCGGATCCTTGCCGGCCCGCAGCAGACCGGAGAGCAGGGCCTCGCCGATCTTGCCGGTGCCCAGGAAGGCGATCTTCTGTCCGTGTCCCGCGCTGCTGCCCATGGTTCGCTCCTCGCTCCGCTACTGCGGCCATCCTCGCACCGCGGGGTGGCACCCGGGCGGACCGTCCGGCCCGTGGTCCCCGCGGCCCGCCCGACCCGGTCGAGGCCGGACGACGCCGCACGACCCGCGCCCCGAGGCCGGACGCCCTGCACCCCGACACCGGACGACCCGCGCCCCGGCCCCGGACGACCCGTGCCCCTAGGGAGAAAACTCCGGGGTTTCCCCTATGGCTTCCGGTCTCCGGCGGGCGCACCGTGGAGCCATGGCACACGACGAAATGTCCCGACGTGAGAACCGGCAACTCGCCGTCGCCTCGGCGACCGTGGGACCGTGGCGGACCGCCGCGGGGGTCGGTGCGGTGGTGGGGGCGACCGCCCTGGGGGTCGATGCGATCACCGGGAACTGGGCGCTCGACATGCTGGCCGGCCCGGCCGGCTGGGGCCTGTTCTTCTTCTTCCTGGTCGGCACCGTCGGCGGGCAGCTGCGCCGCGACACCGCCGACCGGCGGCTGCGCCGCTGGGCGGACGAGCACCCCTGGCAGTCGGCGCTCCCGGCGGCCGGCGGGATGCTGGCGCTGAACACGCTGGCCCAGCTGTTCCTCGGCGACGAGGGCCTGTTCGGCGCCTTCTTCCTCTCGCTGCTGCCGGCCGGCCTGCTGCTGGCGATCGCCGGGGTGGTCGGGTCGGTCAAGCAGGCCCGGCACAAGGGCTGACCGGCACAAGGACCGACCGGCACGAGGGCTGACCGGCACAAGGGCAGACGGCGGCCGGCGCGCGGCGGCCGCCGTCAGCGCTTGCGCTTGCCCCGGCCCGGCGCCTTGGTGTCGGGCCGGCCGCTGCGGCTCGCCTGGCGCTTCTCGAACTGGGCCACGGCCCGCTCGTAGGCGGCCCGCTGGACCGCCTCGCCGGGGGCCTCGACCAGGCTGCGGGCGAAGTAGGCGAGCAGCGAGCCGGCCCCGCCGATCAGCCAGACCGCGCCGAGCGACTTGTCCTCGGCCATCCAGCCTTCCAGCTGGTCCTTGCCCTCGGTGAGCACCTTCCAGGTGCGCCGCACGGCCATCAGCGAGCAGACCGCGATGGCGGCGGTCAGCAGCCCGTTGAGGAAGGTGCCGTTGTCGGACAGCGCGATGCCCTCGATGCCGAAGCGCAGCACCAGCACCACGGCGGCGGCCGCGACCAGCGAGCCGATCGACACGGCGACCCGGCGCGGCCAGTAGCCGTTGTCCCGGTTCAGCCAGCTGGTGCCGAACCAGCGCAGGGGCTGCGGCTCGGGGGCGCCGGCGGGAGTGGGGGCGGTGGTGGGGGGCTGCTCGCTCACGCCCTCGATTATCACCCGACCGCCCGGAATCGCGGAGGAGCCGTCCCATCGGTGGGACGGCTCCTCCGCGTTCGGTACCGGATCGGCCTCGTTCGGTACCGGATCGGCCTGGTTCGGTACGGGCTCAGCCGGCTCGGTACGGGCTCAGCCGAGCTTGGTCACGTCGCGGACGGCGCCCTTGTCGGCGGAGGTGGCCATCGCGGCGTAGGCGCGCAGGGCCTGGCTGACCTGGCGGTCGCGGTTCTTCGGCCGGTAGCCGCCCGCGGCCTCCAGGGCACGGCGGCGCTCGGCCAGGACCTCGTCCGGGACCTCCAGGGAGATCCGGCGGCCGGGGATGTCGATGGCGATGGTGTCGCCGTCCTCGACCAGCGCGATGGTGCCGCCGGAGGCCGCCTCCGGGGAGGCGTGGCCGATGGACAGGCCCGAGGTGCCGCCGGAGAAGCGGCCGTCGGTGACCAGCGCGCAGGCCTTGCCCAGGCCCCGGCCCTTGAGGAAGGAGGTCGGGTAGAGCATCTCCTGCATGCCCGGGCCGCCCTTGGGGCCCTCGTAGCGGATGACGACGACGTCGCCCTCCTTGACCCGCTTGGCGAGGATCGCCTCGACCGCGTCCTCCTGGGACTCGACCACGACGGCCGGGCCGCTGAAGGTCCAGATCGACTCGTCCACGCCGGCGGTCTTCACGATGCAGCCGTCCTCGGCGAGGTTGCCGTACAGCACCGCCAGGCCGCCCTCGACCGAGTAGGCGTGCTCGACACTGCGGATGCAGCCCTTGGCGGCGTCGGTGTCCAGCGAATCCCAGCGCTCGGACTGGGAGAACGCCTCGGCGGAGCGGACGCAGCCGGGGGCGGCGTGCCACAGCTCGACGGCCTCGGCGGACGGCGAACCGCCGCGCACGTCCCAGGTCTTGAGCCACTCGGCGAGCGAGTCGGCGTGCACGGTGTGGACGTCCTCGTTGAGCAGCCCGCCCCGGTACAGCTCGCCGAGGATGGCCGGGATGCCGCCGGCCCGGTGCACGTCCTCCATGTAGTACGAGCCGTTCGGCGCGACCTTGGACAGGCAGGGGACCTTGCGGGAGATGGCGTCGATGGCCCGCTGGTCGAAGTCCAGCTCGGCCTCCTGGGCGGCGGCGAGCAGGTGCAGGATGGTGTTGGTCGAGCCGCCCATGGCGATGTCCAGGGCCATGGCGTTCTCGAAGGCGGCGCGGGTGGCGATCGCGCGCGGCAGGACGGAGTGGTCGTCCTGGCCGTAGTGGCGGTTCGCGATCTCGACGACCGTCTGCCCGGCCCTCTCGTACAGCGCCCGGCGGGCGGTGTGGGTGGCGAGCACCGAGCCGTTGCCGGGCAGCGAGAGGCCGATCGCCTCGGTCAGGCAGTTCATCGAGTTGGCGGTGAACATGCCGGAGCACGAGCCGCAGGTCGGGCAGGCGTTCTCCTCGATGATCGCGATGTCCTCGTCGGAGACGGACTCGTTGACCGCCTGGGAGATCGCGTCGACCAAGTCGAGCTTGCGCACGGTGCCGTCGACCAGGGTGGCCTTGCCGGCCTCCATCGGACCGCCGGAGACGAAGACCGTCGGGATGTTCAGGCGCAGCGCGGCCATCAGCATGCCCGGGGTGATCTTGTCGCAGTTGGAGATGCAGATCAGGGCGTCGGCGCAGTGGGCGTTGACCATGTATTCGACCGAGTCGGCGATCAGGTCGCGCGAGGGCAGCGAGTAGAGCATGCCGCCGTGGCCCATCGCGATGCCGTCGTCCACCGCGATGGTGTTGAACTCGCGCGGGATGCCGCCCGCCTGCTTGATCGCCTCGGAGACGATCCGGCCGACCGGCTGGAGGTGGGTGTGGCCGGGGACGAACTCGGTGAAGGAGTTGGCGACCGCGATGATCGGCTTGCCGAAGTCCTCGCGGGCTACGCCGGCCGCCCGGAGAAGCGCCCGGGCGCCTGCCATGTTGCGACCGTGGGTGACCGTACGGGACCTCAGCTCGGGCACTGTGCTCCACTCCTTCGGGGCTCTCGCGGGCACCCCGCTGCAGGAGGGTTCCGGGGGCCGCTGTGGGTACCGAGCCTACGCCCGCCGTCCGGCGGGCGGACGGCCCGTCCGCGATGCGGGCAGCCGGGAGGGCCCGCCGTCAGCCCGGCTTGACGGCCACGGTGAGGTCGAGGACGTACTGCTCGACCACCTGGCCGTCCGGGAACTCGGCCAGCATCGCCGCCCGCTCGGTGGCCAGCAGCGGTTCGCGCCGCTCGGGCGGCAGCGAGGCGAAGAAGGATCGGGAGGTGAGGTTGTCGACCACCTGCTCGACGGGCACCCGGCGCTGCCAGCGCAGCACGCCGCGGTGGACGGCCAGCCCGGCGGCGGCGAACGGGGCGGTCAGCTCGGCGACCCGGCGGTAGCCGTGGTAGCGGCCGGACAGCGCGGCGGTCAGCCGCTCGTCCCGGGCGCGCACCCACGGGACGGTCTCGTCGAAGAGGTTCCACCAGGTGGCGAGGGCGCCGCCGGGCCGCAGCACCCGGATCGCCTCGGGGACGGACCGCTCGGGCCGGGTCCAGTGGAAGGCCTGGGCGTAGCTGACGAGGTCGGCGGACCCGTCGTGGAAGGGCAGCTCGTCGCCGCCGCCGCGGACCACCGGGAGGTGCGGCGAGACGGTCCGGAACTGCGCGGCCATCCCGGCCGAGGGCTCGACGGCGACGACGTCGGCGCCGCGGGCGGCCAGCAGCCGGGTGGCGATGCCGGTGCCGGCGCCGACGTCCAGGACCCGGGCGCCCTTGAGCGGGTGGCCCCAGAGCCGTTCCAGCTCGTCGAACAGCTCCTCCGGGTAACCGGGCCGGCCGCGCTCGTACTCGGCGGCCACCGAGCCGAAGCTCCCGGCCAGCTCACGGAAGTCGCGGAGTTCGGAGAACTTCTGATCCTGCGTCATCGGTCAACCTCGGTGGGGGAGTTCGCACCCGGCCCGGCCCCGGCGGCTCAGCGCACGCGCGCCGGGGTGGCCAGGTGCAGGCGGGTGAAGGCGAGGGCCTCGGCGAGATCGGCCTCGCGTTCGGCGGGGGACGACGAGCGGCGGGTGTTGACCTCCAGCACCACGTGGCCGTCGAAGCCGGTGCGGGCCAGGTGCTCCAGCAGCTCGGCGCAGGGCTGCTTGCCGCGGCCGGGGATCAGGTGCTCGTCCTTGCCCGAGCCGCTGCCGTCGGCCAGGTGGACGTGGGCGAGCCGGTCGCCCATCCGTTCGACCATGGCGAGGGTGTCGATCCGGGAGGTCGCGGCGTGCGAGAGGTCGATGGTGAAGTGCCGGTACTCCTCGTCGGTGACGTCCCAGCCGGGGGCGTACGCGAGCATCTCGCGGTCCCGGTAGCGCCACGGGTACATGTTCTCGACGGCGAAGCGGACGTCGGTCTCCCCCGCCATCCGGTCGATGCCCTCGACGAACTCCTTGGCGTACTGGCGCTGCCAGCGGAACGGCGGGTGGACGACGACGGCGCTCGCACCGAGCTTCTCGGCCGCCGCCCGCGCCCGGACCAGCTTGGTCCACGGGTCGGTGCTCCACACCCGCTGGGTGATCAGCAGGCACGGCGCGTGCACGGCCAGGATGGGCATCCGGTGGGCGTCGGAGAGCCGGCGCAGGGCGTCGATGTCCTGGCTGACCGGGTCGTTCCAGACCATCACCTCGACCCCGTCGTAGCCGAGCTTGGCGGCCAGCTCGAAGGCGACGGCGGTGCTCGCCGGGTACACCGAGGCGGTGGACAGCACCACCTTGGTGTCGGGGATGTGCAGGGCCGGGTGCCGGGGCAGCACCAGCCGGTCGGTGGTGCGCAGCAGCGGCGGGCGGGCGGCGTCGCGCTTGGCGGCCTTGACCGAGCGGACGGACTGGACGGCGGCCTTGGCGGCGCCGGCGGCCCGGGCGGTGCGGGTCTCCCGGGCGGCGGTGGCCGACTTGGGTGCGGTCTTCTTGACGGCCGTCCTCTTCCCGGCGGCGGTCTTCGCGCTGGCCGTCTTCGCGGCGGTCTTCGCGGTGGCCGTCTTCGCGGTGCGCTGGGCCGCCTTGACGGCCTTCGCGGCCTGCTTGGCGGCCTGGGCGGCGGTGGCGCCCGCGACCGCCTTGCCGAGCCGTCGGCGCGGACCGTCCGACCGCGGCTGCCCGTTCCCGGGAGCGCGGTCCTCCTGCGTTCCGTCCTCGCCCGCTGGTTCCACCACGGGAGACAGCGTAGTTGGAGCGCGCACCGAACGGGCCGGGACGAGCGGCGCAGTGACCATCGGCACGTTGCCCCGGGGCAGGCCGTCCCGGGGCAGGCCGCGCGGCCGCGGGCCGGCCACGGGCTGCCGCCGGCCACAGGCGACCGCCGGCTACGGGGTGAGCGCCGGACGGCGGCGGTCGGCGGAGCTGTCCATGGCGTCCAGGCGGCGCAGGATGATGCCCTCGCGCAGCGCCCACGGGCAGACGTCCAGCTCCTCCAGCCCGAACAGGTCCATCGCGGCGTCGGCGACCAGCGCACCGGCCAGCAGCTGCTTGGCCCGGCCCTCGGAGACACCGGGGATCCGCGCGCGCTCGGCGATCGTCATCCCGGACAGCCGGGGCAGCCACGCGGCCAGCCCACTACGGGTGAGCCGGCGGTCGGTGTACGGGCCGGCGTCGGCGGGGGCGGCGCCGGTCATCCGGGCCAGCTGCTTGAAGGTCTTGGAGGTGGCGACCGCGTGCCGTGGCGGGCCGAGCCGGGTGATCTCGCCGACCGCGGTGGCGAGCTCGGCCCGGATGTGGCGTCTCAGCTCGCGCAGCTCGTCCGGCTGGGCGACGTCCCCGGGCAGCCAGCGGGCGGTCAGCCGGCCGGCTCCCAGCGGCAGCGAGCAGGCGACGTCCGGCTGCTCGTCCAGGCCGCAGGCGATCTCCAGCGAGCCGCCGCCGATGTCCAGGTTGAGCAGCCGGCCCGAGGACCAGCCGAACCAGCGGCGGACGGCCAGGAAGGTGAGCCGGGCCTCGTCCTGCCCGGAGAGCACCCGGAGCTCGACACCGGTCTCGGCGGCCACCCGGCGCAGCACCTCCTCGCCGTTGGCGGCCTCACGCACGGCGGAGGTGGCGAACGGGAGGATGTCGACGACGCCCTTGTCCTCGGCGACCCGCAGCGAGGAGGCGACGTGGCCGATCAGCCGTTCGACGCCGGCCTCGCTGATCGCACCGTCCGCGTCCAGCAGCTCGGCCAGACGCAGCTCGGCCTTGTGCGAGTACGCGGGCAGCGGAGCGGCGCCCGGATGGGCGTCCACCACGAGGAAGTGGACCGTGTTGGAACCTACGTCGAGCACACCGAGTCGCATAAATCTCCACGCTACGCGATGCGGGCCCTGGTGAGAGGGGGTGCGGCGGTATTCGCGCCGGCCCGGGACCGGTCTCCGGAACGCCCGGTACCGCCGGTGCCGCGCGGGTGACCGTGGGCGTCCGCCCGGCGTCGATCCGGGCGGCGGCGCGGGGCGGGACGGCCGCCGCTCGGCCCTCCGGGTCCCGCTCGGGGCGGTCAGGTCGACCGGCCCGTCGTCACAGAAGGCCGTCCCACAGCTGCTCCACGATGACCGCCCACCAGTTCTCCGGGCCGTCGAAGACCGTGCCGTCCACCTCCGCCAGGGCGTGTTGCAGCGCGTCCACCGCCCCGCCCGCGGCCACCGGGTCGAGCCCGCGCAGCGCGGGCCACCAGCCGGCGAACACCTCCAGGCAGCGGACGAAGGCGCGCAGGCCCGCGTTGCAGTGGCGGGCGGTCGCGTAGTCCGGGTCGACCGCCCGGACGGCGCCGTCGACCTGGTCCAGGGCCAGCAGCGCCCAGCCGTCCGTCCCCAGCAGCAGCTGCCCGGCGAGCACCAGGCGCTCCCGCTCGGCCACCCGGGTGCCGCGGCCGAGCGCGGCCAGGTGGGCAGCCAGTGGGGGCAGCGCGGTGGGCTTCCTGGTGCCGTCGGCGATCGCCCCGGCGCTCGGGTGGTGCAGGGCGAAGAACCCCGGCACGGACACCGGCACGCCCACCGTCAGCAGCAGCGCGGCGGCGCCCCCGGGCAGTTCGGCACGGGCGACGTCCGCCCGCTCGAAGCACCGCACGCCCGCCGGGCCGAACCGCGCCGCCAGCCGGGCGGCGAGCGCCGCGTCGGGCTCCTCGGGCCCGGGCCGCACCGCGCGGGGGAACGGCACCCGGTTGCGGGCCGGACCGTCCGGAGGCGCGGGCAGCGCCCGTACGGCGGCGGCGCGGTGGTCGAAGCGGGGGCCGTACGGGAGCTCGAAGTCGATCCGGGTGTACGGCAGTTCGGCGGCCAGCGCGTACGACCAGTAGCCGCCGGGCAGGGCGCCGAGCCGCAGGTCGGTCCGGACGGCCAGCACGTCCTCGGCCGCGACGCCCTGCTCGCGCAGCCACCACCAGCCGCGCAGCGCCGGATGCGGCAGGCCCGCCGCCGAGCGCAGGGCCAGCGAGCGCCGCTCGCCGGAGCCGTCCCGGTAGGTCAGTTCGGCCCGGGCGCCCCGGCCGGCCGCCGGGGCACGGGTCGGGTCGTGGCCGCCGGCGCCGACGAAGTCCCGGTACAGGACGACCACTTCGTCCACCGGCACCGAGGGCCACACCGTGAACCGCCCGCTCTCCCGGTCCACCACGGCACAGGACGCCCCGACCTCCTCGGGCGCCCGCCGATCCCCCGTGCGAGGGTCCACCAGCGCCCGGGCGGGCTCCGCCCACACCACCCACCCGAGCTCGAACTCATGGGTGCACACCCGCCGCACCGCCCCGCCGCCCTGCGGCAGATCCCCGTTGATCCACCGGTGCCCCGCCTCCACCGCCCGCGCCCGGTCGATCATCCGGCCACCCCCGTTTAGTCCGCTCCCGCCCGCGACCCTACGCTCCCCCGCGCGCCAGAAGGACAAGGCCGGCCCGACCCTCGCCTTCTCCTCCGAAGCCTGATCCGCCTTCGTCTCGTTCGCCTCCGAAGCTCAAGCGGCACAAGTCGAGTGACCCTTTAATGGAACGGTGGGGTAACCACCCCCCAACCACCCCCGCACGCAGCAGATATGACTTATCGTCACAGCTTTTCCACAGGCAGTTCGGCCATGTAG
>NZ_JBHTWX010000122.1:0-28135 GCF_042792155.1 Kitasatospora sp. NPDC056651
GGGGCCAGTGCCTGGGGGCGGGGTTTTTCTAGGGGACTCCCGTTTTTCGGGGGCGACCCCCCGGGGGTCCCCCCTCACGCGGAACCGGCCCGCCGGCCCCCCCCCTTTCTCGGGGGGGGGCCCGGCCGGGAAGACGTCACAGGCGTTACTTCGCCAGCTCGGCGACGCCGGCCTGCGCGAACTGCTCGTCCAGGTCGCCGCTGGGCGCGCCCGCGACACCGACGGCCGCGATCGGAGCGCCCTTCGACTGGATCGGGGCGCCGCCGGCCAGGAACAAGGTGCCCGGGATGTCCTTCAGGGTCGGGGCCTGGGCCAGCCGCTTGGCCAGCTCCGAGGTCGGGGCGTTCCAGGACACCGCCGTGAAGGCCTTGCGCTCGGCCGACACCGGAGCCTGCGGGCCGGCGCCGTCGCCCTTCAGCAGCACCCGGGTGACACCGTCGCGGTCGACGACCGCGACCGAGACGTGCTGGCCGGCCTTGGTGGCCGCGTCCAGGGCGGCCTGGGCGGCGCGGGTGGCCGCGTCGATGGTCAGACCGCTGCTCGGGGCCAGGTTCTTGTTCTGGGTGTCGGCCTTCGCCGCGGCCGGGACGACCGGGGTCTCGGAGGACTCGGCGCTGGCCGAGACGGCGCCCACGGTGGCGGCGGCGAGCGCGGCGGCGACGACGGTGCCGGTCAGCACCCGGGTGCGCACGGAGGTCTTCTTCATGGTCCAGCTCCTCAGCGGGTCTACGGGGTGGTGTGGCGGGATCGGGGCCGCCGAGCCGTACGGGGGCCGGCCCGGCGGCATGCTTCGATCCTCCGGCCGGGGACGGGTCCGCCACATCGACGGACCGGCGCGAGCGGACGGGCATGATGGAGGACGGCGGCGTCAACCGATCGGCTGATGCGGACCCGGGGCGGACGGGTCACCATCGAGGGATCGGCGCAGGTCAGTGCGGGTCGAGAGGATCGGTACGGGCCGACGCCGACCGTGCCCGCAGCGCCCGTTCAGCCAGGAGCCACCCGTGCAGCAGCCCCGCCCGACCATCGGCCGCGGCGCCGCGGACCGCGCCGGAGCCGAAGCCGGTGCCGGTGCCGGTGCCGGTGCCGGGCGACACGATGGGCCCGGCCGTTCCACCGTCGTCGGCGACGACCTCGACGACCTCGACGACCCGGACGCGGGCCGGCTCGCGGTGCTGCTGGACTCCGCCTTCCTGCTGCTGCTCGCCGCCTCGCTCAACCGCTACCTCAACCACCACTGGGGCAACGCCCAGACGCCCTGGGTGATCGGGCTGAGCGCGGCCCTCGCGGTCGCCCAGCCGGCCGGCTCCTGGCTCGACCACCACCGCCCGCCCGCCCCCGGCCGGCGCCGCCGGTGGCCGTCGGCCCTGGTGGTGGTGCTCTGGGTGGTACTGGTGCTGCTCGCCCCGAGCTTCGCCTGGTGCGCCGTCCCGCTGATCTACACCGCGCTGCGGGCGCTGCCCGCGAAGGCCGCCATCCCGCTGGTCGGTGCGCTGACCCTGCTGGTGGTGATCGCCGAGGTCCGGCTGCCCGGCGGCGACGCCACCCTCGTCCTGCTGCCGCCCGCGGTGGCCGGGCTCGCCACCGGCGTCTTCCTCTTCATGGCCCGCCAAGCCGCCCGGCAGCGCACTCTGATCGCCGACCTGGTCCGCACCCGGCGCGAACTCGCCGCCACCGAACGGCGGGAGGGCACCCTGGCCGAGCGCGAACGGCTGGCGATGGAGATCCACGACACCCTGGCGCAGGGCCTGTCCAGCCAGCAGATGCTGCTCCAGGCCGCCGAGCGCACCTGGGACACCCACCCGGCGACCGCCCGCACCCACGTCCGCACCGCCGCCGAGGTGGCCGCCCGGAACCTGGCCGAGGCCCGCCGCTTCGTCCACGACCTCGCCCCCGCGGAGCTCTCCGACGGCCGGACGCTCGACCAGGCGCTCCGGGCGCTGGCCGAGCGGGAGTCCGCCGAGAGTGGGCTGCCGGTCCGCTTCCACCTGGACGGCGCCCCCGTACCGCTGCCCACCGCCGCGCGGTCGGCGCTGCTGCGGATCGCCCAGGGCGCGCTGGCCAACGTCCGCGAGCACGCCGGGGCCTCGGCCGCCGCGATCACGCTGTCCTTCCTCGGCGACCAGGCGGTGCTGGACATCGCCGACGACGGACAGGGCTTCGCCCCGGACACGGCCGGGACCGGGGCCGGGGCCGGGCGCGGGTACGGTCTGCCGGCGATGCGCGCCCGGCTGCGGCAGCTCGGCGGCAGCCTGACCGTGGAGAGCGCGCCGGGCGAGGGCACCGTCGTCTCCGCCGCGATCCCCCTGGAGCACCGATGACCGCCCGTACGCCCGGGAACGGCGACGAACCCGACGAGACTGGAGCACCGATGAGCACGACTCCCGACCGACCCGCTCCCGTCCGGCCCGCTCCCGACCAGCCCGCTCCCGTCCGGCTGCTGGTCTGCGACGACCACGCCGTGGTGCGGGCCGGGCTGCTGGCACTGCTGGCGAGCGCGGGCGACATCGAGGTGGTCGGCGAGGCGAGCACCGGGGAGGAGGCCGTCGCGTCGGCCGCCCGGCTGGCGCCGCAGGTCGTGCTGATGGACCTCCAGCTCGGCGACGGCATCGACGGGGTGGAGGCCACCCGACGGATCACCGCCGCCCCGGGCGGGCCGCACGTCCTGGTGCTCACCACCTACGACACCGACGCGGACATCACCCGGGCCATCGCCGCCGGCGCCACCGGCTACCTGCTCAAGGCCGAGCGGCCGGAGGAGCTGTTCGCCGCCGTGCACGCGGCCGCGCGGGGCCGGACGGTGCTCTCGCCGCCGGTCGCCTCCCGGGTGATGGCGCAGATGCGGGCACCCGCGCGCCGGCTCACCGAGCGCGAGCAGGACATCCTCGAACAGCTGGCGCAGGGACTGGGCAACCGGGAGATCGCCCGGGCGCTGTTCATCAGCGAGGCCACGGTGAAGACCCATCTGGGCCGGATCTACGACAAGTTGGGCGTGGACACCCGGGCGGGCGCGGTGGCGGTGGCGAAGGAGCGCCGGCTGCTGCGCTGAGCCCGCCCGGTTTCCCTGCTCGATCCGCCCCCCTGCTCGATCCGCCTCCGTGCTCGATCCGCTTCCGACCGTGTTCGGATCCGGCTGCGGTGGGCGCTCGCCCGGTGTCACTGCGTACTGCCATGATGCTCGGAATGTCGGATTCCATCTCCACCCCCGGCTCGGCCCGACCCGGACGGCTTGTCCTCCGCTCACCCTGGCAGGAGCACAACTCCCTGGTCCGAGGCCCTTCCCGGTCTTCCGGAGCGCCCGCCACATTGTGGATTTTTCGTGGATTTTACTATTGACAAACCAACCACGCGGTTTGTTACCGTGAGATCCACGACGTCCCCGGGGGTGGGGTGCTCGCCGGGGCCTGTGCGGACCGCTCTCGCCGGAGGGTGTAGCCAGGGGGGGAACGGTGAGCCTGCCGGGGTGTCGGGGGGAGCGGCAGCGCCGAAGCCGCTCGACGAGGAGGTGTGGAGCGAGTCCGGGGGGAGTCGCTCCACACCTCCCCCGTTCTCCAGCCCTTCCCTCTTCCCACCATCCCGCCTTCCCACCCGAACGCGCCGTCCCGCACGGACACCGGCACGGGGCACGGACACGGGGCACGGACACGGGCGCGGTTCAGACCAGCGCGCTCCAGTACGGACAGCTCACGTACGGCAACGGCGGCGCGCAGTGGTCGGCGCTCCCGGACAGCACCGGGCCCCGCTCCGAACGGGCCACCCCCGGTGAGCTCGCGGTCAGCCCGGCCTCGCCCGACTCGCCGAAGCGCAGCGCCAGCCGGTAGCCGTCCGGGGTGGTCGCGGTGACGCCCGGGCGGACCCGGTCGGCGTCCAGCGAGGTGATCATCCAGCCGCGCCGCCGCCAGTGCCGCTCGACCACGCCGACCAGCACCACCCGTCGGGGCAGCGAGACGACGGTGAGGACGTCCCGTCCCCGGGTGACGTACCAGAGCAGCTCCGACTCCCGCCCCGGCGGCGGCAGTCGCGCGCCCGCCCGGGCGGGCGCCCCCTGCCAGACCGGCATCGGACGGACGGCGTCCAGGGTGTCCTGGAGCAGCGTCTCGCAGCGCGCGGCGGCGTCGAGTTGATCGACCGCCGCTTCCGGACCCGCCCCGAACCCCGAACCCGGCCACCGGTCCGGTCCGGCCGGCACGCCTCCGGGCCCGCCGCCCGGACATCCGACGTTCAGTTCGGCACCACCTGACTGCACAGGGCCCTCCGCACTCCTCCCGGCGTTCAACCCGGGCAGGCAATTCCGTCACTGCTTGGACGGCGGACTGGTACGGACAGTTCCGCTCCCGGTTCCATCCCTCACCGTTCCCACACTTCCCACACCATCGGTTCGCACCGCACGGCGCAGTCGGACCACCGCCCCGCACCGCGTGCTCCACCTCTCACCCCGCGATACCGGCCAATTCCGGCTACATGCGGACGACTTCGGGCACCGGTGGCACGACGCCCACCGCCCGGCCGACGACCCGGGGGGAGTGCGATCGGGCGCGTGGGTGCACGCTTCCGCCCGCACCGCAAGCCACGCTCCAAAAAGGCCGATAAGCGCGCACAGTGATCTACGTCAAATTGACTGGACGTCAACTTCAAAGGTGAGACTGCCTTGTTAGTGACATTCGCAAGGAGACCACCATGCGCATACTCTTCGTCGGCCCCGCCGCGGCCGGCCACCTCTTCCCCATGGTGCCCACCGCCCAGGCGCTGCGCGCCGCCGGGCACGAAGTGCTGTTCGCCAGCGGGCAGCCGTTCGACCACCTCCGCTCCGCGGGCTTCCCGATCGTCGAGATCGGCGACGGCCGGAGCATCCGGGAGATCTTCGAGGAGCACCTCGGCGGCCGGGTCGAGTACGTCAACGAGGGCAGGACCCAGGAAGAGATCTTCGACCTGGCGGCCGGGATGTTCGCCCACGCCTCCCGCTCCGGCGTGGCCGGCCTGCTGGCCGCCGCCACCGACTGGGGCGCCGACCTGCTCGTCCACGACTCCTTCCACGCCGCTCCCCCGCTGGTCGCCGGCCGGCTCAAGATCCCGTCGGTGGTCCACAACTTCGGCGTCAGCCCCGGCCGTTCGATGGCCGAGCTGCTGGCCTCGCACGTGCCCGACCTGTACGAGGAGTACGGCCTGGCCGGCCCGGCCACCACCGCGGTGCTCAACCTCGGCCCGCTCGGCGGGGACCCGGACGGCCTGCCGATGCGCTACATCCCGTACAACGGCGGCGGCGTCGTCCCGACCGAGTACCTCCGCCGGGCCGAGCGCCCGCGGGTGGTCGTCACCCTGGGCACCGTGCTCGCCGAGCTCGACGGCGTCCGGGCGGTGATCCGTCTGGTCGAGGCGGCGGCCGAGGTGGACGCCGACTTCCTGCTCGCGGTCGGTGGCGCCGACCTCTCCCCGCTCGGCACCCTGCCCGCCAACGTCAGCGGCCTGCCCTGGGTCCCGCTCAACGAACTGCTCGGCCGCGCCGACGCGTTGATCCACCACGGCGGCGCGGGCACCATGCAGACCGCCCTCCAGGCCGGCCTGCCCCAGCTGCTGCTCCCGCAGGGCGCGGACCACTTCATCAACACCGAGGCCATCACCGCCACCGGCGCCGCCCTCAGCTCCGCCTCCGACGCCGTCGACACCACGCTGCTCACCCGCCTCCTCACCGACCCGGCCCTCCGCGACGCCGCCCACCGCCTCCAGGCCGAGAACGCCGCCCTGCCCACCCCGGCCGCCCTGGTCCCCACCCTCGAAGGCCTCACCACCCGCCGCTGACCCTCCCCGGCCCGCTGGGGGCCCCCGGCCCGTCCGGCCCGCGGCCACCCGCGGCGGCCCCACGGCCCTGCCCGGCTCACCGGCCTCGGACAACACGAAAGCCGCAGGTCAGATGACCTGCGGCTTTCGGTAGTGGAGCGGGCGACGAGAATCGAACTCGCGCTCTAAGCTTGGGAATCTTTGGGCCTTCGGGCCGCAAATGACCCCTGACCTGCACTGATAACAATAGTACTGGCTCTTCTGAGGCTCGTCGCAGACCGCTGCTGTCTGCCGTTCTCCACCTGTTCTGGCACGGCTCTGGCACAGCCAGAGCCGTGCCAGCGTTGCGTACTGTGTGCTGGTCCTGACTTGACCACACCTTGCACGGTCCTGAAGCCCGCCGAACCCCTGCAGCCAGGTAGGGCTCCACATGCGATCTCCAACTGGAGCGAGGGTGAGTTCCCAGTTTCCGCCCACACGAGGGGCACACTCGGGCATTCTGTAACTGTGCGACACACAGAGTGACCGTCGAGAGGCTGACCAAGCAGGGAGTGGGCAGATCATGGCGCACGCCGAAGCGGAGACCACCCGCAGGAAATTGGCTCAGGTCCGGGCACGCATCAAGGCCATGCCAGACGATCAAAAAGTCCTTGCGGAACGGTATGGCCATGATCAGCAAGCTGCCTTGACACTGCTACCAGCTTTGGACAGCGTGACCCGCATTCGTATCGGCCCAGCCGTGCGCGAGGCCTCCCTGCTTGCACACAAGGTGCGGCACCAGTATGCAGCACTGGAATCCCTTCTGAGAGATCACGGGTGGCTGCGAAAATCCGCCGGCGCACTTCGCTTTGGGGGCCTCCTTTTCCTCCTAGGGATCATTCTTTTTCAACCCATCAAAAAATTGGGAACCGATAATCCAGCCAGCACTATTGCAATGTACACGGGGGGCGGGGTATGCCTGCTCTTCCTACCCCTGCATCGAAGAATGTCGCGCCTTAATTTTCGATCGTCACCTATCTTTTCCGCTGCTTCGCTACTTTCGATAGGATTGGCTGCGAGCACTGCCGATGACTATTGGAGGCGCCACACTTCAAACAATCCTTCAACGCACAACACCCCGCAGAAGGTACATCAGTTTGACTGGAGTGAAGCAAACTGGCATGACGTAGCAACCGGATCTACGGCGATGCTGACCTCATTCGCGGTCCTACTGCTCATATTTGAGATCTCCCTACCCCTCAGGCGGGTAACCATAGAGCTAGAGGATTCGAAAGTCATTGCCTGTGCAGTTGTTATCGACTCTCTGCTCGAGATTGCCCTTTTGCTAGAAGCAGCAACGCGCCCCAAGCCGCCGGCTCTAACTTTCATTTTCTCTGGCGAAGAGATTCCACCAGCATTTCAGCCATATATAGCTAGCGACCAGCGGGCCAAAGTGGTCGAAAAGCTGGAGTCTCTTGCTCGGTACCTGGAGGGACCTTGGGAGCGGAGGCTCCGCCCCAAGGACCCCGCAGGTGGAGCAGAAATTCGGCGAGTCGCCGATGGAATCGCAGCAAGCGTCCGCTCATGGAAGCCTACCGCTGCGATCGGAGGAGAAAAGCTCGGCGAAATGCGTGACGCATTCAGCGAAGGCCTGGTCGACGCTGTCAACGGGCGATGGCTAGAGCTAACTCGCGAGATCTCGGCACGCGAGGCTCTCGGGAAGAGAGTCTTGCGAAGCGTGCGACGTGCGGCCGCAATTTCGGTCTTCTCTTCTGCGGTGTTGCTGGTATTTCTACAACCTTTTAGCTGGACCCACAGCTTGGCAAATCCGGCCGCAGCACTCCCTCTGATGCTCTGCGCAACTGTACTAGCTGGATTCTTGGACCCCACTATCTTCGAGCGCGCCGGGGCTGCGGTCAAGCTCAGCAATGACGTTCTGAGCAAGCGCTGAAGCGCCCTTCATGATTTCGCAAATCTCACTGCCATTGTTCGAAAACGCAGATTCCTTATGGCTTCAGACAGTAAATCTCGACGATTCAAGATCTGAGGAGGCACCAGTGCAGGTCGAGGTGAAGGTCAGCGGAGATGGCCAGGAGACCGAGCTCCGTTCCCTACATACATGGTTGGGTCAAGATCCTCAGGTACGCAGTTCGGCGACGCTATCGCTCGTGGAGCGGCCCGCAGGCGCGGGTGCGATGGGCGGCTGGCTGGACACTCTGCAGATCGTGACGGAGAACGGGTGGAGTGCTGCCTCGTTCGTCATGACCGTGGTCACCTGGCGGCAGACCCGACCGCGGCCGCGCAAGGTGATCGTCCGCCACGGTGGCATCGAAGTGGTACTGACTGAGGGGACGGATGCGGAGGTGCAGCAGGTGATTGAGCTGCTGTCACAACAGACTCCGGACGGCATCGAGGACGACGAGGTGTGAAGGGGCTTCCCGAAGCAGAGACCTCACGTGCAGTGCTGATCGGGGTGGCGCGGTACACGGGGTTGGAAACGCTGCCCGCCGTGTCGAACAACCTGCCCGCCCTGGCGGACGCGTTGACGAGCCCCGGATCCTGGGGGCTGGCACGAGAGCACTGTGCCGTGGTCGCAGAACCGTCCGGCCTGCACGAGGTGCTGGAACCAGTGGAGGAGGCGGCTCGGGCGGCACGGGACACGCTGTTGGTGTACTTCGCCGGCCACGGCCTGACCGATGACCGCGGCGAGTTGTTCCTCGGCCTCCCTCGGTCAAGGCCGGGCCACGGTCACACGGGGGTTCCGTATGCGATGTTGCGCAGCGCGATCATGTCTGGTCGTGCGCAACGCCATGTGATTATTCTTGACTGCTGCTTCAGCGGCCGGGCGCTGGGGACGATGGGCGGCTCAGTCGCTGATCAGGCACAGATCGACGGCAGCTATCTGCTGGCTGCCGCTCCGGAGACCGGAGTGGCGCTGGCACCGCCTGGGGAGCAGTACACCGCATTCACCGGCGAGTTGCTCGATGTCCTGAAGAGCGGGATCGAGGGCGGCGAAGCATGGTTGGACCTGGAGTCGGTCTACCGGCGGCTGCGGTCCGTGCTCGCGGCCAAGAGTCGACCGCTTCCGCAGAAGCGCGACCGCAACACCGCGGGCGGCCTACTCCTGGGGCGCAACAACGCCTACCGGCCCTGGACCTCAACGGCGGTAGCGGCGGCGGGGAGCGGCGCCCGCTGGCCTGACCCTGATGTGCTCGACACCGCCCAGGAGTTCATCGAGGCGCTCGGCCACGTCCGGGCGATCAGCGGACGCAGCATTCAAGCCGTCAGCGACAATGCCCGACCATCGCTGTCCCCCAGCACCCTCAGCGCGTTGTTGAACCGCAGGACGCTGCCACGGTCATGGAAGAGCACGGAGATCTACCTCCACGCATGCGGGCTGCCGGCCGACCAGGTACAACGCTGGCAGATTGTCTGGGAGCGAATCAAAGTGGCTTCCGCAACGCAACCTGACAGGACGGTCCAGAAATCCGGGGAAGGAACGCCGCAGTCGGACCGAGGGTGGCGTACCCGGTTCAGTTCACGCCGACAGGATCGCCACTAGCAGCCGCTGTGTACGCTCATTGGCCGGGTGCAGACGGGCTGGCGCTGACGGATGAGGGCGAAGCCCCCGGGCTCTGGACGGTCGTGGTCCCCGGGTTTCCGGAGCCATCCGAGATCAACATCAGTACGACAACCATTGCGATCAGGCCCACAACGCCTGCGCCCGTCAGCGGCTTCACCGCTGGCTTGCGCCCACCCGTCGGGCGGTTCACCCAGTGACCTGCGCGGTAGTACCTGCCGGAACGCCCAGCCATCCAACACCCCCGGTACCGACGGCAGACCATCCGCCGCCGAAACCGAGTTTGGCAGGCGCCATCGTGATAGACCGCCGATGGTAAAGACATGGCCGATTCCATTCGGAGCTCTTGGTCCGCTGCCGTTCCGACGCATGGCTGCAAGTCTCTGAGTCGCTCGGCTGAGCGAGCCGCCGAATGAACCCCCTCCGGCGCTACCAGGCCAACCTGCGGGACAAGCACTGTCTTCAAACTCGTCTTCTATTCGTCACTGTCAATCTGCTCTTCGCCGCCGCGCCGCTCTCCGCCCCGACCGCGACGAGGTCGGGGCGGGATGCATTGCGAACCGACCGCACCAATGCCCTGACTCCGCTAGCCTGCTTGGGGTGACGGACTCGACCTTCGACGCCCCAAGTGGCACTCGCTACAGCGAGATCGCAGACGACCTGGCGGTTCTCGGCGAGGCTTTCGGGCTGGGTGAGGTTCGGGAGTGCCGCTTCCTGTCGGATGGGTTGATGAACGGGAACTGGCGGCTGGATACGGCCGAGGGCTCGTTCGCGTTGAAGCGGATCATGGATGTGCCGTTGCCCCTGGCCCGTCGGAATCTGGCCGTGTTGTCGGCGCTGGCCGACGACGGCCTGCCGGTGGGCAGGGCTCGGGTCTCCTTGGCCGGGGATGCGGTGGTCGAGATCGCCGACCGTGGGTACTCCCTGATTCCGTGGATGGAGGGGAGCCATCTGCCGGGTACGGCACTCTCGATCGAGCAGGCTACTGACCTCGGCGTTCTCCTTGGTCGAATCCACCGGAGCTTGAACGATGAGCGGCTGGCCAGCCTGCTGCCGCCGGGGCCGGAGCAGGTGACCGTCTCGGTGACCACGCCCGCTGAGGCTCACCAGGAGGCGGACCGTTTCCTCGCCGTGATCGCGGGGCTGGAGAGCCGGACTGCCTTCGACGTCGAGGCGGCCTCAGCGCTGGCTGAGCGCAAGGTGTTGCTGGAGAAGTACGGGCACGAGCGCCCGGCCGGCGAGGTGGCGGTCGGGCCGGTGGGGTGGACGCACGGTGACGTGCAGCACCGGAACGTGCTGTGGCGGGACGGCGAGATCGCCGGGGTGATCGACTGGGACCGGATCCGGGTCCGGCCGTTCGGCGAGGAGGTCGCCCGCACCGCCACGGTGCAATTCGGCGGCGGCGAGGACGGCTTCCTCGACTTGGAGCGGACGTCGGCGTTCGTCGCCGGCTACCGGTCGGTGGTGCAGCTACCGGTGTCGGCCCTGGCGGACGCGGTGGAGCGGCTGTGGTGGAAGCGCATGTCGGACTACTGGCAGCTGGTCTTCCACTACGACCAGGACGACCACTCCTGCGACCACCTGTTCCTGCCCGCCGAACGCTTCCTGGCCTGGTGGACCGAGCGGCGCGAGGACGTGCAGGAGGCGTTCGCGGCTACGCCGTGACACCGTGCAGAACCGGCCGCGGGAGCACCTTTTCTGGGCGAAAAGCTTCAGGTCAGACAGCGGAGGCCCTGGCCGCGGAAGCAGCCGGGGACGCCGTTTGCCCCGGTGGGCTGGGGCAGAGAACGCTGGATTAGAGCATGAATCGGACCAGCGGCAACTCTCTGAAACGCCTCGGTCTTTGTGCTTCAGTCATCGGCTCCAGCAAGGAGGCGCTCTGCCCGCTCGGGGTCAAGATCCCACTGAAGGGCGATCGTTATCAGGCCATCCAGATGGCGATAGTCATCGTTTGGGTGGCCGGCTGCGCCATGAGCGATGGCGGCGGCGAGGGTTGGCATCCCCGAGTATCGGATGGCTTCGGCCTCGGTGGCTTCGCCTTCCACCCGGAGAGCCAAGCCGTCGAGGAAACCAACAACCGTCTCGGCGACCGGTTCTCCCAGGCGAAGTTCCGCGATGGCACGGCACGCCTGGCGGAACCGCGCCACTGCTTGCTCTGCAACTTCCTGATGCCGGGAGTCGATGTCCCGAAGGCTCGCAAGGTAAGCCAATCCGGAGAGGCACTGAAGGGCCTGGTGAGCATCGATGCAGGCATCGGTGAGTGGGGTCGGGTGTGCCTCCGGCAGTGCTGTTTTCCAGGTGTCGAAGAGTCCGACCCCTGGCCACAGCGTCGTTTGGAGCTGTTTTGCCATGATTCTGACCGGCTTGCCGGCGATCAGAGGTACGAGCAGGACCGCCCTGCGGGTTCCTTGGGATCCGGGATCATGCTTGAGCAGGGCGCTCAGCTGTTCCAGCACCGTCTGCCACTCAGTGAGTTCGCTGAGCTCCACGCCCACGGCCAGTTCCGCTGCAGGCCATTCGGCGGGGCCGGGTTCGGAGACTGGTCTGGTGTAAACGTGGATGCGGAGTCCTGCTGCCATAGCGTCGGCCTGAAGATTCCGCGGGGCGGCATCTGCCCTCGCGTTGGCAGCCCGGCGGGCAAGGTTCGCCGCCCGGGTGAGCGCTTGTGCGGAAGGTCCGGATCGGGCCTCAGCTGTAAGCGGCTTCGGTCCGAGGGCTCCCCAGGCTAGTTCCGCCAGAACGGCGTGCAGGTCGGTGAGAATCGTCGCAAGCTGGTCGAGGACATCCGGCGGCGCTTGGCCGATAAGGTGCCAGCGCTCCTCTTCCCGTACGCGCAACGCGAGTCCCTTGAGGTTTTCGCCGACATAACCGGCTAGCGCCGCATACTGCTGAGGGTCGCCGATCCTTCGTGTGAGGTTCTCGGCGATCCCGTTCACCAGCATTTGCAGGTGGTCCGCACCACCGCCCGGAACGACTTCGCCGACCGGCAGCGTGGACAGAAAGGAGGTGTCCACAGGGCGTACCAATGAGTTGGCCCACTCTTGCAGCTTTGCCTGCATCGTGCGTAGATCGTTGAGGTCCTTGGGGCGGCGGCCGGTGCACCAGATCCGTGCCAGCTCTGTCAGGTAGCGGTGCAGTGTGGGGAGCTCGGCATAGGCGGTGGCAGTTCGTGTGGTCCAGTCAGCGGCATTGGCCGCCATCGCACCGATCAGCGAGCGGGTCCGAATCCACGCCACCTGGGCCGGCGAGCTGTCGTACCGGCGCTTCAGGTGACTGACTCCGCTGGTGAAGTCACCGATGGCCAGGGGAAAGCCGCCGGGTAGCAGATTCTGGACATCCACACTGTCGCATTCCGGGAGACACCGCAGGAGGGTCTTCCCGAACTCTCGGAGTTCCTGTTCCGAGTCCGGCCGGGCCTGATCGGAGACGTGCAGCAGACGGGCGTACGCCACTCGACTGCCATCCCTCTCGACAACAGATGCCTCAGTCACCCATGGCAAGTGGACCTTCAGAGCACTCAGGGCGTATTCCTCGCCGCCCACGAGTCGCAGCAACTCTCCAGCCAGGCCCACCGACACGGCGCGGGCTGCGGTGAGGGTGTCTCCCAATGACTCGACGGGTGCAGCGGCGAGCACTCGACCGAACGACGAGTCGGAGAACAGCAACGGCCAACCCGTGATGTCCAGCTCTGCTCCGGCGAGTACGGCCAGCAACCCCTGGGCCTCGGCAAGGTCGTCGCACTGGGCCAGGAGAAGAGCAATGGTGGTCGTCCCGAGCAGGTCCGTCAACGCGTCACGCAGAGGCGAACCAGATGAACTGGTCTCACGGATCTCGGGGATGGCAGCTTCGACTTCGTCTTTCAGGTTCGTGAGCAGGTCCCCGTCCATCAGCGCGAACTGCAAGGTCGTGGGGCGCAAGGCCGGCGGGACTCGGTGTCGGTCGAGGATTTGCGCCCAGTCGGTGGCACAACGGGTGACGTCGACCAGGCGAAGTGCCTGCAGAACGCCAATAGTGGCCTCCGTACCGGACCTGCGTGAGAGTTCGACTGTGATCTGGTCCAGCACAACGGAATCCAGGTCAGGACGGTCGGAGAGAACGCCAGCGACAAAGGGCTGGAGCTGCGTATCCGTCAGTAGCTGCATCACCGCGATCACGGTCTCCTCCAGAACCGGAGGCGGGAACGCATGTACGGCGTCGGCCAGGCGGGCAGAGCGTAGCTGGTGCAGCCCTGACAGCCGCCCATGCCGTTCGTACACGAGGTGTTCGTCCGCCAGGCGGGCCAAAGCGATGCGAAGGTCCGAGTCCTCGAGGCCGATTTGCCGTTGAAGTGCGCGAAGAGGCAGATCAACACCCCACCGGTGGGCGATCGAGGTTCTGGCCAGGATCTCGATCTCTGCTTGTCGTCCCTCGACCACCCTTCGTTCGACCTGTTCCGACAGGACATCGGAGAGCCGTCGTCCACGCGTGAGGAGGTGCGTGAACTCCAGGGTCAGCCCGTCCGCTGCTTCGTACGCTTCACGCCAGTGCGGAGCCATCGTGGCACCGGACGCCGACAGCCCTGCGTGGATCTGCTCCGCGACCTCTTCGTCGAGCGACACCGTGATCTGGACGCAGTCTGCCTGGCTTCGAAGGGGCAGCAGGTCCTCACTCCGGACGGAGCCCAGCAACATGGTGCCGGGGATCGGCGCGAGCTCGCGGTGGAGGGCATCCCAGGCGTCGGCCGCACCGATCCCGATGCCGTCCACCACGAAGCCAACCGGAGACCGGGTCGAGGGTTTCAGCGCCCCGGCCAGTCGTACCAACGGTGCGATGTCCTCGGCTCGGAGCCGCCGAATCCGGTACCAGAGCACATGTCTCGTCGCATAGGCGGCCGTCCACATCACGGTGGACTTACCGACGCCGGAGGGGCCGGTAACGAGAACGCTCTGACCGCGATTGATCGCATCCACGATCTGCCCAGCCAGCACCGGCCTGGGAGCTGGCAGCCCGGCAGCGATGTGGCCGGGCTGGACGTCGATGCCTTCGTAGAAACCGGCCGCGTGAAGCGGTCGATCGAAGTCCACCGGTTCACAGATGCCTGCGGCCAGTGCCTCTTCCAGCAAAGCATGGTCAATGGTTGCAGCGACCTCAGTCACGATCCGATCAATGCCCGTTCGACTCAGCCCGGCTGCACCCGAAAGGCTTGCCTCAGCGTTAGCGTCGGCACAGCCGGCCACGGCGCTGCGTAGGGCCAACACGGCAGCCTCTGCTGCTACAGGCAGCAAACCGAGCCGCTGCACCACGGCACTACGAGTGCCCTCTGCGGCGAGGCCCCATGGCAAAACATAGAGGCTGACAGCCTCGCACCACGTTTCGATCTCCCCACTGTTCAGACCTGCCTTCGTCGCCTTCGTTCTGAGCGCCTTCAGCAACCGGTGATCTTGTGGGAGTTCACTCAAAGGCTGGCCCCACTGAGTGAACGACTCGCCTTCCACCGGCCGTTCGAGCACAAGGAGTGCCCGGCCGGACACCCCTGCGTGGTCGCGCTTTGCGTGCGCCTTGGCCATGACGACGAGGTGCTCAGCCACCTCAGGAACGGTGAAATCACCGATCCGCTCCTGCCGGGACTTAACCTGGACCTGCCAAGGCGTCGGGCCATCACATGAAAGGTCTTCCAGCCCTTCCGGAACGATGCGATCAGCGTCGAGGGCCCCGGACAGAACGCGGCCGCACAGCCACGCTCCAACGGCATCCTGGTAGTGGAACCCACGGCCAGCACGCGCGCCCGAGCGCGTCGTCGCCCACAGGGCCTCGGCGCTTCCGCTGCTTGGTTCGATCTGCTGCGTGGCCGTAGTGGGACGGCTTCGCCCTTGTTGCCTTTTGCTCTTGCTGGCCATGCCGGAAGCATGACAGGCCGGTCGGACACCCCTGGTCGCTTCCTTGAACAAGATCACCGACCAGGAGCGACTCGGGGGTGGAGATCGGTCCCTGCACGTCGAGTGATCGCCCAACCGGGCACTACGACATGCCGGACGCTGGCGCCCGGTCGACACTTGTTATGTGACACCGCGATCAACCGGTACACCCGAACTGCGGGACCACCACGCGGGCGTTGCAGTGCGGCGTTTCACGGCTGGCGATTCGGCGGACGATCTGACACGCCTGCTTCATCGTGTCTATGCCGAGCATACTGAGGCCGGTCGGGTCTTCTTCGCGTCGTACCAGTCTGTGCAGGACACGGTTGATCGGGTAGTGAAGGGCGAGTGCTGGCTCGCATTCCTGGGTGGTGAGCTGGTGGGGTCGGTGACGGTAGCGGCTCCGTACGTGGCACCGAAGGGGTATCCGACCCCGGCCGGAGCGGGCTCGTTCTGGCAGCTCGCGGTGGATCCCGCGTGTCAGAGGATGGGCCTCGGACAGCGGCTGTTGACCTTGGCAGAAGATCGCATCGTTGCGCTCGGGTCCACGGAGGCGGTCATTGATACGTCGATCGAGGCCGTCGAGCTGGTCGACTGGTATCGCCGACGGAGGTACGTGCCCGTCGGGACGTGGCGGTGGGATGTGACCAACTACGAGAGCGTGGTCCTGCTGAAGGACCTGGCGACCTGAAACAGAGGTGGCATGCGCTGCTGGCCTCCCTGGTGAGAGGGCCAGCAGCCCATGCCGGGTGACCTGGCTCTACTGGTCGAGGACTCGGGTCGCGTCCTGGGCCGCGAGGGCGAGCGCTTGGTCGAGCGCTCCGATGTGGCGGCCACCAGCGCTGGCGACGGGGCCCTTGCCGCCGGCTCCGCCACCAACCGTGCGGGCGGCTGGAACGAGGAGCTGGCTGGCCTGGGTGCCGGTGTCGTGGAGGCTGCGGGTGATGGCGGCGGCGAGGAGGGCCTTGCCGTCGCGTTCGGTGCCGAGGACGACGACGGCGTGGTCGCTGCCCAGGAGGTCGGCGGTGTTGATGGCCAGTGTGCGGAGTTCGTCGGGGCCGAGGTCGGTCACCTTCTCGGTGACGATCCGGCCGCCGGGGACGGTGCGGGCGGTGGCAGCGAGTTGCTGGGCATGGGTGCGGAGCTCGGTGTCGCGGAGGCGGGCGAGTTCCTGTTGGGCGGTGGTGAGGGTGTCGAGGCGCTTGCGGAGGGTGTCGGGGGCGTCCTGGGGGCGGGTGCCGAGGAGGGCGGAGAGTTCTTCGAGGAGGCGGCGTTCGGTGTCGTGGTAGGTGAGGGCGTCGCGGCCGGTGAGGGCTTCGATGCGGCGGAGGTTGGAGCCGATGGAGGCTTCGCCGAGGATGCGGACGGGGCCGGTGTTGGAGCCGTGGGGGACGTGGGTGCCGCCACAGAGTTCGCGGGAGAAGTCGCCGATGTCGACGATGCGGACGTGGTCGCCGTACTTCTCGCCGAACAGGGCGGTGGCTCCGGCGGCCTCGGCCTCGGAGCGGGTGGCGTGCCAGATGCGGACTTCGGGGTCGTCGAGGAGGTGGTCGTTGACGAGGGCCTGGATGGCGGCGAGCTGGGTGGGGTCGAGGGCGGAGAAGTGGGCGAAGTCGAAGCGCAGGCGGCCGGCGTCGACGAGGGAGCCGTGCTGGCGGGCGTGGTCGCCGAGGGTGCGGCGGAGCACGGCGTGCAGGACGTGGGTGGCGGAGTGGGAGCGGGCGACGGCGTCGCGGCGCGGGCCGTCCACGAGGGCTTCGGCCTGCTCGCCACTGCGGATCTCGCCCTCGCGGACGCGGACGGTGTGGACGTGGAAGCCCTCCAGGCCGAGCCTGGTGTCCAGGACCTCCAGGAGCGCGCCGCCGGTGGTACGGATGGTGCCGGTGTCGCCGACCTGGCCGCCGGACTCGGCGTAGAACGGGCTGCGGTCCAGGACCAGTTCGAGCGTGCTGCCCTGGTCGGCGCCGGGCACGACGGTGCCGTCGGAGATGAGGCCGAGGACGGTGGCTTCGGTGTCGAGGCGGTCGTAGCCGGTGAAGTCGGTGCGGCCGTGGCGGGAGGACAGTTCGCGGTAGGCGTCCTGGCGGCGCAGGGCCTCGGCGGTCTTGGCCTTGCCGCCGGCCTTGGCGCGCTTCTGCTGTTCGGCGAGCAGGGCGGTGAAGCGGTCCTCGTCAACGGCCAGCCCGGCGTCGCGGGCGGCCTCGATGGTCAGCTCGACGGGGAAGCCGTAGGTGTCGTGCAGTTCGAAGGCGGTGTCCCCGGTGAGGTTGGTGGAGCGGCTGTCGCGGCTGCGGGTGATGGCGGCGTTCAGCAGCCGGGTGCCCTGGGTGAGGGTTCGGGTGAAGGATTCTTCCTCGGCGGTGACGACCTGCTCGATCAGGCTGGCCTGGCTGGTGAGTTCGGGCCAGACGTCGCCGAGGTTGGCGATCACGCTGGCGGTGGCCGGCGAGAGGACGGGCTGGTCGATGCCGAGCATGCGGGCGTGCCGGATCGCGCGGCGCATCAGGCGGCGCAGGACGTAGCCGCGACCGTCCTTGGCGGGCAGGACGCCGTCCGCGATGAGGTAGGCGATGGAGCGGGCGTGCTCGGAGACGACCTGGAACGAGACCTTCTCCTCGCCACCGGAGCCGCTGCCCGGGTAGTCACGGCCGGCGAGTTCCTGGACGGTGGTGAGGGTGGGCAAGAGGAGGTCGGTGCTGCAGACGTTCTCGACGCCTTGGAGGATCGCGGCGAGACGGTCGAGGCCGAGGCCAGTGTCGATGCTCTGCTGGGCGAGGTCGCCGAGGATCGGGAAGGTGCCGTTGTCGTCGTCCTCGCCGCGCATGGACTGCATGAAGACGAGGTTCCAGATCTCGACGTAGCGCTCGCCGTCGACGGCCGGTCCGCCCTCGCGCCCGAAGGTCGGGCCCCGGTCGTAGTTGACCTCGGAGCAGGGGCCGCAGGGGCCGGGGACGCCCATGTCCCAGAAGTTGTCCGCGCCGAGGCGCTGGATGCGCTCGGCGGGGACGCCGATCTTGCGCCAGAGCTGTTCGGCCTCGTCGTCGGCCTGGTGGACGGTGATCCAGAGGCGGTCCTTCTCCAGGTTGTAGCCCTGGGTGAGGAGTTCCCAGGTGTAGGCGATGGCGTCGGCCTTGAAGTAGTCGCCGAAGGAGAAGTTGCCCATCATCTCGAAGAACGTGGCGTGCCGGTTGGTGCGGCCGACGTTGTCGATGTCGGAGGTGCGGGCGCACTTCTGGATGGTGGTGGCGCGGGGGTACTCCGGGGTGACCTCGCCCAGGAAGTAGGGCTTGAACTGGTTCATGCCGGCGTTGGCCAGCAGCAGGGTCGGGTCGGAGGGGATGAGCGGGCTGGACGGGACGTGGCGGTGGCCGCGCGAGGTGAAGAAGTCCAGGAAGGTGGAGCGGATCTGCGTCGAGCGCATGGCGGTAGGGCCCTCACGGAAGAGTCGCGGAGAGGTGGGGGGGTGATCACACGCCGAGCCGGGCCGAGAACGAGGACTGAGTGGTTCTCAGTTCTCCAGCTCGGCGCAGATAGCTCGCGCCCCCACGGTGTAGACCATGACTCCGGTATCCGTCGCTCTGAGGTGGCGCAGCCGACAACGGACGCAACGGTGCGCTGCGACTGCGCCACCAACAGTAGCGGCTCCGGGGTCAAGATCGCTTGGAGTTGTCCTCCTGACGGCCGATTCCGACCAGGAGGGGCAGGACGAAGGCGGCATGGTCGGCGCGGGGCATCACGAGGTGGGCTCCGGCCAGGGTGAGGGCTTCGGGGCCGGCGAAGCCCCAGCCGGCGCCGACGGCGGTGACACCCGCGGCGTGGGCGGCGTGGATGTCGGTCTCGGTGTCGCCGACGAAGATGCCTGCTCTCGGGGTGACGTCGAGCCGTTCGAGGGCGAGCAGGACGCCGTCGGGGGCGGGTTTGGGCTGGGCGTCCTCGTAGCAGACGACGGTGTCCAGCTGGTCGAGGATGTCCTGTGGCAGCAGCCAGTTGACCCGTTCGCGGCTTCGCAGGGTGACGACACCGGTGCCGACGCCGGCCTCGCGGAGCGCCGCAAGGGTCTGGGCGACGTACGGGAACACCTCGGCGGTCAGGGTGGCCGTGGCGCTCGCCGCGGCCCAGCCTTCCTCGTTGATCGATCCGTCCAGTCCGAGGTCGGAGAGGACGTACTCGCGCGGGGTGGTCGCGGCGCCGGCCGGGAGATCGGCTACGGTCACCCGCTTGCCGAGGGCCACGGTCGCATAGCCGGCCAGGGTGGCGAGTTGGGCGTCACGGCTGTCGACGAGGACGCCGTCGAGGTCGAAGAGCACGGCCCGCTTCACGCGGCACCGCCCGCCCGGGGCGCCGGCAGGTCGGCCTCGGTGAACAGCGAGCGCAGCGTGACGCGGTGCTCGGCCAGCAGCGTCCGGCCGCCGAGCGGGCGCTCCAGGACGCACAGCGCGTGGGTGACCGGCCCGCCCACCATCCGCAGGATGCGTGCCATGTGGAGCAGTTGGCCGCCGGAGCGGACCACATCATCGACCAGGACGATGCGGCGGCCGTCGATGGGAAGGCCTTCGACCTGGTGGAACGACCCGTAGCTCTTGGGCTTGCGGCGCACGAAGACGGCGGGCAGACCGGTGGCGGCGGACAGCGCCACGACGAGGGGGACGCCGCCGAGTTCGATGCCGGCGAGCACCTGGGCGTCGTCGGGGACGAGGTCGGCCATTGCGGTTGCGGTGTCACGCAGGAGCGCGGGGTCGGAGGCGAGCCGGTACTCGTCGAAGTACGCGTCGAGCCGGCCGCCGTCGGCGAGCTTGAACGGGGCGTTGACGCACGCGGTTTCGGCGAGTCGGGCGGCGAGGCCGGCCGACGGGGTACGGGTGGTCATGCTCCTCCGATCGGGGTGGTGTCGAGCGAGGCCAGGTAAGCGCGGAAGGCGTCGGCGGACTCGGCGGTGGTGAGGAAGCCGAGCGGCCGGGTCGGGGTCTCGTACAGCCACCGCTCCTCGCACAGGAAGGCGAGCAGGCGCAGGGCCGACGCGCCCGCGAGACAGACCGGCACGGGCCGGATGGTGGTCGCGTAGTAGAGGGCGGCGGTCAGCTCGTGGAGGGTGCCGACTCCGCCGCCCATGGCGACGACCAGGTCGGCGTTCTCCAGGTAGTGGTTGAGGCGGGCGCCGGGGTCGGGCAGGTGGACGGACAGGGTGGTGTGGGGGTTGAACGCGCCCCACTCGTCGTGCTTGCCGGTCAAAGTGACGGCGGTGACCGTGGCTCCCTGGCCTCCGGCTCCGCGGGCGGCGGCCTCCATGAGCCCGTTGTAGCCGCCGTGCAGGAGCTGGTAGCCGGCCTGGGCGAGGGCCCGGCCGATCTCCTCAGCCAGCGTCTCCTCCTGGGCGGAGGCGGGGACGACGCCGCCGAAGAAGACGGCGGTCAGGCCCTCGCGGGCCCGGCTGGCGGCCGGGCCCGCGAGGTGGAGTGCGTTCACACCAGCTCCTGGTAGGTGCGGTAGGCGGCGACGGCGTCGTGCAGGCCGTCGAGCGCCTGCGGGCAGGCCCGCTCGGCCAGGGCGAGCACCCGCTCGATCGCCTCGGTGACGTCGGCCGCCTCCGGGATGGCCGGGCCGCTGATCGCGGCGTCCAGGTCGCCCAGACAGGCGCGGCCGATCGGGGTGACGGCGATCTCCTCGCGCAGCTGGTACCAGCCCCAGAATCGCGAGGCGGGGGCCAGGGCGGTCTTGATCAGGTCCTTCGTGGCCGTGTGCAGCCGGTGCCACTCGGAGTACGCCACGAACCGCTGGCCGCGCTTGATCCGCTTGTGCAGGAGAACGGCCAGCACCAGGTGTTCGATCAGCAGCTCGGCGCAGGAGCGCGGCCGGGCGAGGAAGGCGGCGGCGAAGCTCTCGGCCGCCGCGACGTCCGGCGCGGTGACCGGTCCGGGCCGGCGGTCGAGGAGGACGGCGGTGCTGACCGTCTCCTGCAGCCGCGGGATCCGGGAGGCCGGGGCGACGTAGAGGTCGATCTGGTGGAGCTTGCCCTCGTCCGGGACGAGGAAGACCATCCCGACGCCGCCGAGGTCGGCGACGATCGTGTCGCGCCAGCCGGGCAGCAGGGCGCCGGCCTCGACCGGCATCAGGGTGTCCAGGGCCTCGACGAACGGCGGGAACCGGGCGTCGTGGACGCCGGCGACGAAGTCGACGTCGGACAGGCGGTCGGCGGTGCCGTGGGCCAGCGACCCGCGGACCATCAGGTGGGTCACCGCCGGGGAGGTGGCCAGGATGTCGGCGAGCTTCGACAGCAGCGGCAGCTGCGCGGGCCGGTTGGCCTGGGTGATCGCCGCCAGTTGCAGGGTGGGCATGCGCTTCTTCCTTCCGGGCGTGGGTGCGGGCTGGGATCAGGCGGGGATGGCGAGCAGGCGGCGCTTGGCGGTGTCCCAGCGGGTCGCAGCCTCCATGTCGCCGAGGGAGGTGTGCAGTTCGGCGATCAGGTCGTAGACCGTGCCTTCCGGCAGGGCGTAGGTGTAGAAGAGCCGCAGCAGCATCCGCTCGGCCGCCTCCGTGTAGCCGAGGGTGGCCATGTTGCGGGCGCTCTCCAGCCACGCGGCGAGGACCGTCTGGTCGGCGACGGGCAACTGCTCCGCGACCACCGGGCTGAGCGCGGGACGGCGGGCCAGGTGGCGGTAGGCGTCGTCGGCGTACACGTCGGCGATCAGGTGGATCCGGTCCGGGCCGAGCAGGTTGCACACCCCGTGGGCGTACGTCGGCGTGAGCCGCCAGATCCGCCCGCCCGTCATGTGCACCTTGGTGCCACCGGTGACCAGGAAGGCGGACCTGTTGGTGTGCAGCGGGACGTGCAGCCGGTGCCGCTCGACCTGGTCGAGTTCGTCGTAGTCGCGGTGCTCCCAGAGGAAGGCGTTGCCCTCCAGCCGGGCGAGCCGCACCCACATGAAGTCCAGGCCGAGGTCGGCCAGGAACGCGGCGGTGGCCGGCATCCGGCCCAGCAGGTCGGTAGGCCGGGCCGCGCAGTCTCCGATCGTCACGTCGGCGGCGTCACCGGAGGCGTTCATCAGCGAGGTGGTCCACCAGCCGCCGGACTGGTAGGCGCCGTACTCCGCCTTCCAGGGGGCCTGGGCAGTCAGGGCTTCGTGGCGCATCCGCTCCAGGTGGGCGGAGTCCACGGCGTCCAGCTGGGCGATCTGCCCGGCCAGAGCGGTCAGGGTGTTGTCCATCGGTTCCCTCCCGTTGCCGGCTCGCGGCATGGCGAACCGGAATGCACGTGGTGCTGGATGGAGTCGATCGGGCGCGGATCCCAGCGCCCCTGATCTCACGCTTCGCTGTCGGCGATGCACGGACAGCGAGGTGGCGTTCAGGATGGCGGCGCCGGGTGCGGCATCGATACGACGCGGCTGCCGTCACCGTCCCGCCGTCCCGAAAGGCGAACCATGTCGGTACGCGTCATGACTGCCGTCACGGCCGCCGTCATCTGGGCTGAGACGACCTCGAACGGGTTTCCTGTCGAGCGACCATGGCTATCGTCAGAACAGACGAACGGGGACGGAGATGATCCGCAGTGGCTGAAACTCCCACACTCCTAAGGGTTTTGACGCTTCAGCGACACTGGCAGGTCTACGAGACCTTCCGTCTCCGGTTCGAGGCGACGGCGAACTCGGCCGCCGAGCAGGAGCGCGACCCCCGACTTCGGGGCCTGTCGGTCTCCAAGCGGCAGTTCGAGCGCTGGTACGGCGGCGCGGTGAAGACCCGCCCCTACCCGGACCAGTGCCGGGTGCTGGAGGCCATGTCCGGCGTCGGCGTGGACCAACTCCTCGCGCCCGCACCGGCCGGCCACGTATCCGTGCCCGCTACCACCGCCTCGTTCGCCGTCCCGCCACCACGGCCGGTCCCTGCCCTCCTCCCACCCGAGCAGGCAGCGGCACTGCCTGTCGGTGGCCCGTTCAGCAGCGAGCCCCGCTTCGACGCGGGCACCACGGAATTGGAAAGGCAGGTCACGATGGCGGCTCGTCGTGCACTTCGATTCACCGCGATGTCGGAGGGCAGCAGCATCGGCTCGGAAACCCTGGGCCAGATCAACGACGAGGTACGGCGGCTGACCGTCGCCTACCCGAAGCTGGCACTGCCGACCCTGCTCGGCGACCTGGTCGAGGTCCAGGACCTCACCCTTCCAACTGTTGGAACACGGACGGGCCAAGCCGTCGCAGGCCCGCGAGCTGTACCTGCTCGCCGGGATCACCTCCGGCATGCTCGCCAAGGCCAGCCACGACCTGGGCAACCCGAGCGCCGCCATGATGCAGGCCCGCACCGCCTTCGTCTGCGCCGACAACGCCGACCACCACGCCATGCGCGCCTGGGTCCGCTCGCTCCAGTCGCTGATCTCCTACTGGGCCGGCCGCCCCGGCGAAGCCGCCGACTACGCCGCCCTCGGACAGGGCGCCATCGGCGACGTCCGCGGCACCACCAGCGTCTGGCTGGCCTGCCTCTCCGCCCGCGCTCACTCCCTCCTCGGCGACGGCGAGGCCACCCGCACCGCCATCCAGCAGGCCGAGGAGGCCCGCGCGACCGTCGAACCCGACGACCTCGACGCCTTCGGCGGCATCATGACCTTCCCGCTGCCCCGCCAGCTCTACTACGTCGCCGAGGCCACCGTGCAGCTCGGGGAGGACGCGGCCCTCGGTGAGAGCCAGTCCGAAGCCGCCGTCTCCGCCTACCGCGACGCCACCGAGGACGAGTGGGCCTTCGGCGACCAGGCCGGCGCCCAGACCGACCTCGCCCTCGCCCGCATCGCCCGAGGCGAGATCGAGGGCGCCGCCGAAGCTGTCCGCCCCGTGCTCGACCTCCCCGTCGAACAACGGAACTTCGGCATCGTCAGCAGCGCCCAACGCGTCCACGCCGCCCTGCACAGCGCCGGCCGTCGCAGCAGCGGCGGCGCGGCGGCCGGTCTGCGCCAGGAGATCGAGGCCTTCACCGCCACCCCCACCTCGGCCCTCGTCCGGTGACCCCGCGGATAGGCTCCGCAGCCATGACCCCACTCCGTCTGACCGGCCCCAACCTGGCACTGCGCGAAGTCGAACCCGAGGACACCGACGATCTCCTGGCCATCTACGGCGATCCCGAGGCCACCCGGCACCTCAGCTTCGAACCCCGCACCCGCGAGCAGGTCGAAGCGATCACCGCCCGCTCCATCGACTCCGCGCACGCCACCCCGCGTACCGAGTACTGCCTGGCCGTGACCCGACGCGGTGAGCACCAGCTGATCGGCTACGCGCGCCTGGCCACCGAGCCGCAGCAGGCCGCCACCATCGGCTTCGCCCTCCACCCGACCGCGTGGGGCAAGGGCCTCGGCACGGAGACCGTTCACCTGCTGTGCGCCCTCGGCTTCAACACCCTCGGCCTGCACCGCATCTGGGCCGCCCGATCACCGCTCAACGAGGCCTCCGAACGCACCCTGCTCCGCGCCGGCATGACCGAGGACGGTCGCATCCGCGACCACGTCTTCGTCCACGGCGCCTGGCGCGACTCGATCACCTACTCGATCCTGGAACACGAGTGGGCACCGATCGACGGGCTGGAAGCGGACGGAGCCGCTGAGTCCGATGGCGGGCACAGCCCGGGAAGGTGATCCCATGCTGCCCGAGCCGCACATCGTGATCCCCGGCATCGCCGGGTTCGCCCGCGGCGACGTGCCCGACCCGCCGGCGACCGACGACGGCAACGCCTGGGTCGACGGCTTCTGCTGGCTGTACTGCGGCCAGCAGTGGACCCGTGTCCTGTGGATCGGCCCCGCTCACGTCGCCGGCGCCCAGGCGCCCATGTACGCCTGCGGGCCCTGCATCCGCGAACTCCAGGAGCGAGTCTGGCGCTCGATCGTCAGGTGCTCAAGGCCATGCTGGCTACGCCGGTAGTGACGACGGAGCATCTGGTGACTGCATCCAACAGGCTCGGAGCGGAGACGGTACTGCTGGAGGTGGTGCGCTCCCGCTACGACCTGCATGACGATTCCTTGTTGCTTATCGCCCGGCTGGACCACGCCGCCGCGCGACGGGTGGCCGAATCGTGGCAGTACTTTGGCCCCGAGATCCGCGCCGCGTTGATCACCGCGGCGGCACACCGTCCGACCGTGCTCGACGGGGATATCTCAAAGCTCAGCGAAGCGGACCGCGAAAAACTGAAGGCTGCGGTGGGAGCCTGGCATGACGACGTGTGGGCGTTGCTCTCGGCCGACCCCGCCCGCAACCTCTGGGCGGAGCTCGTACGCGATGAGGAGAGCGGCGTCCTGTTCGCCAATCTGCTCCTCAACCGTGCGGAGCAACTTGACGACCACGTCCTGCTCGCTTGTATCAGCAGGGCATTCCCCAACGCCGACGAGGAACCCCAAGAGAACTCAATCCCTGGCTCTGTGGGGGCGTACATACGCCTGAGCACGCTGGCCGACATCGTCTCCCGCCACCCGCGCACTCTGCTGCTACACGGTCAGGCTCTCGGTCCCCTCCTCACTGCTGTGGCCGGCGAGCTGATCGAGGCGGTGCGGAAGAAGGGCGTGTCGGAACTCGAGTGGGACGCGTTCTCGGCTCTTGCCGCCATCTGCGGCTCGCCAGGGGTGCTACGCGACGCTGCCGACTGCCTCACACAGGCACAAGGACCATCGTGGTCCCAGTGGCGGCACCCGTCCGGCGAGTGGGCCAACGCCCGCTCCCGGGCCGCCGACGCCCTGGCGCGCAACCCGCTTTGCCCGGTCGATGCGTTGGTCATGCTCGCGCCGTTTCTCAGCGAGGCTGTCGCCGCTCAGTTCCTTCAGCACCCCGACGAACGCGTCCGCGAGTCTTCACAACGCATCGTCGACCTGGCGGTGGAGCGGGTTCACCGGGCTCAGCCAGCCACTCCAGTCTCGCGGAAGCAGCCGGTACGGCCAGAGGTGCCTACAGATGACGAGTTGTCGACCGTCGCAGACCCGCGAACGGCGCTTGCCGATTTCCTGCCGCTGAAGGGTCCAGCCGCGTACCGGCGCGAGACCGCCCTTGCGATCCTGGAATCCCGCTATGCCGACGCCTCCCATCTCAGGGAGCTGCCGGCTGTACTGGTCCTCTCAAGCACCTCCCAGGTGCGAAACGCGGCGGCGCTGCTACAGACGGAGCTGGGCGATCGTCCAGAGGCGTGGGAAGCCTTCAAACATGCCCTCCATCGCCTGGTGCCCAACGCGACCAAAACCTTCGGAACACTGATCGATGAAGTGCTGGCTGCGGGTGCGTAATTAATCAACGCTGCTTCGCGGCTCCGATTCGGGCTCTCGCCCGACCAGGACGTCCACCTCGCCGAACCTCTCGGGACTGCCGGCAGGCGACGCCCCCGGCAGTCCGGTCGGATACGCGAGTTGTTGATCACCGACAAGTGGGCCTTGCCGCTCGTCGTGATCGACGAGCGGCCCTCTCGGCGGTTATCAGCAGCCGGTCCGGGCCGACCGCGTGACGCAGGCCGCAGAAATTGGGTCTCGCCATTTGAAGCGGCCGCCGCGCATCCACCTAAGCGGCTCGGCAGGCGAGCCGAAATCAGCCAATCAAGCGCCGCGGCAGCGGCCTTCTGGCACGAATCTGGCACGGCGGGGTCAGATTGGTCCAGACAATGCGAAAGCCCCAGGTCGTTGACCTGGGGCTTTACTGCTGGAGCGGGCGACGAGAATCGAACTCGCGCTCTAAGCTTGGGAAGCTCATGTTCTACCATTAAACTACGCCCGCCTGATGAGCCGTCAGAGACCGCTCGATCCAGTGTCACTGTACCCCATCTGCGACGGTGGTTGCACAGGGGGCCGGCGGACGTGGCGAAGCCGGGTGGGGCGGGTGTGGGGGCGTACTGTTTGGGCCGCGTGCGAGTGCCCCGGCGGGTGGGGGCCGGGGCGGCGAGCCATGGTGAGGAATGTCCGGAACATCCCCTCATGTGACGCTGTCCTGGGGCTCGGCCGCCAGGGACGCGAGTACGGGTGAGTACTGGGTTAGGGATGGGAAGGGGATCGATGGAGCAGCGCGCCGTCGTTCGTTGTGCCGAGGGGCACCTGTTCAGCACCACCACGTTTCCGATGCAGAACCTCGGTCCGGGCCGGCTCGGGCCCGGGAGGCTGATCCGCTGCCCGCAGTGCGGACGGCTGCGGAGCTCGGTGCTGGCCGACATGCGGGAGCTGTCGGAGCCGCAACTGGCGCGGGCGATGCGGCTGGAGGCCGCGGAGTTCCTGGCCTGACGGCGGACGGATGGGCAGGTGGGCCCCGGGCTGATTCGTCCGGGGCCCTTTCTTGCACGTAACCTCGAAGCGTGCTGCTCTCTGACAAGGACATCCGTGACGAAATCGACCGGGGCCGGGTCGTCGTCGACCCGTTCGACCCGGCGATGATCCAGCCGTCGAGTATCGACGTGCGCCTCGACCGCTTCTTCCGCGTGTTCGAGAACCACAAGTACCCGCACATCGACCCCTCCGAGGAGCAGCCGGACCTGACCCGGCTGGTCGAGCCGGACGGCGACGAGGCGTTCATCCTGCACCCCGGCGAGTTCGTGCTGGCCTCGACGTACGAGGTCATCTCGCTGCCCGATGACGTGGCGTCCCGGCTGGAGGGCAAGTCGAGCCTGGGCCGGCTGGGCCTGCTCACCCACTCCACGGCCGGCTTCATCGACCCCGGCTTCAGCGGTCATGTGACCCTGGAGCTGTCGAACGTCGCGACGCTGCCGATCAAGCTGTACCCGGGCATGAAGATCGGGCAGCTGTGCCTGTTCCGGCTCTCCTCGCCCTCGGAGCACCCGTACGGCTCGGAGCGCTACGGCTCGCGCTACCAGGGCCAGCGCGGCCCGACGCCGTCCCGCTCGTACCTCAACTTCCACCAGACGAAGGTCTGACGCAGACCTCCGGAGCGCACCCACGACGGGCGGCCACCCCCATCCC
>NZ_JBHTWX010000123.1:0-3652 GCF_042792155.1 Kitasatospora sp. NPDC056651
GCCACGGGTCGGTGGTGCCCCCGCTCCGTCATGTGTAGGCCGCGGCGACCAGCTCGTGCACCATCGGTGGCACCCGCATGGTGCCCCGGACGGTCGGGCTGATCACGTAGCCGAGGCGCCGCCCCAGATCGGGGGTGGTGGCCATGCCGGCCAGGGTGCCGTGCACGATCCCGGCCATCCCCCACAGCACCACGCCGTTCGGCAGTTCCAGGCGGTCCAGGCCGGCGCCGGCGTGGGCCATGCCGCCGCCGTTCAGGTAGGGCACCGCGGGCACCTCGAACAGCACCCGCCGCACCTCCGCCGGCAGCAGTTCCCCGCCCACCAAGGCGGTGAGGAAGCGGTCCAGGTCGGGCAGGGTGGAGACCATCTCGCCTGCCGCGCCGTGGATGGACGGGTTCTGTTCGGTGACGTCGACACCGGCGTCGTAGCCGCGCAGGTGGGGCTGCGGCAGGGTCGGGTCGGTCCCGGGCAGCGACGTGCCGGTCAGGCCGAGTGGGCGCAGCAGCCGGTGCTCGACCTCGTCCCGGTAGCTGCCGCCGGTCACCGCGTCGATCAGCAGGCCCGCGAGGTCGTAGTTGGCCCGGGCGATCTGCTGTCGGGTACCGGGCGGGTGGAGCAGCGGCAGCCGCAGCGCCCTGGCCACCCGCTGCTCGGGGGTGAAGGTGTTCAGGCGGTGCCGCAGGAACCACCCGGTGTCGTTGTAACGGACGTCGCCCTCGTCGGCCAGTCCACTGGTGTGATTGAGGAGTTGGCGGACCGTCACCGGGCGGCGGACCAGATCCGGCAAGTGGATCGACACCGGGTCGTCGAGACCGATCCGGCCCTCGGCGGCCAGCTGGAGCACCACGGTGGCGACGAAGGTCTTGGTGACCCCGCCGATCCGGAACCGGTGCCGGAGGTCGATCGGTTCACCAGTGGCGAGGTCGGCCGTGCCGGAGCCGGCCGTCCAGGAACCCCCCTGAACGGCCGACCCGGTGAGCCGGACCAGCACGGCATGTGCCTCGCCGTCCGCACGCCGGCCCACCACCCGCCACAGCGCGGCCTCAGTCATCGGCGCCGCCCCACCCTGCCCGGGCGGTGCCGTCCTCAAGGCTCTCCACCGGCAGGTCCTGGGCCTCCGCCCAGCGCCTGGTCATCTCGCCACGCGCGATGCCGCCGCCGGAGTCGCGGACGACCTGGACCAGAAAGCTGTGCACCTGCTTGCCCGACTCGGAGTTGGTCAGGACGACCATGCCCTCGCCGCTGTCGATCCGGGTGAAGGTGCCGACCCGGAAGCCGACGGTGCGCCCGCCGTGGCCGAACTCCAGGTCGCCGCCGGTCGTGTCCAGCACGCTGCCGAGGCCGTAGAAGCTGCCCGGGTGCCAGATCGTCAGCATCTGCTGCGCCAGCGGCCGGGTGAGCAGGCGGCTGGGTTCGCCGCGGTGGGCACGGCGGATCTCCAGGGCGACCTTGGCGAGGTCGGCGGCGCTGGACCACAGGCCGCCGGCGGCCATCTCGTTGCGAACCCGCCAGCGCCCGGCGATCGGCGCGCCGTGGGCGTCGTGCCCGATCGCCACCGGGGCGGCGGACAGTCGCGGGTAGTCCTGCTCGAAGCTGCTGTCGGTCAGCTCCAGCGGCTCCAGCACCATGCGCCGCATCATGTCCGTGAAGGGCTCGCGGGTGACGTCGTGGAGCAGCTGCTGGAGGACCGAGTAGTTGATGTTGGTCTTCCGGAACGCCGACCCGGCGGGCTTGTCAGCCCGCACCGGCTCGTTGGTGGCCACCCCGGTGCCGGTCAGCACCTCCAGTACGGTCGGCATGGTCTCGGCAGGCAGGAAGTTGGTCGGCGGGACGTGGCTCAAACCGGCCTGATGGCTGAGCAGTTCACGCAGGGTGATGACAGCTCCGCCGGGCACCTGCCAGCTGCTCAGGTAGCGGTTGAGATCGGTGTCGAGGTTCAGCGTGCCGTCGGCGACCAGCTGCAGCACCGCCAGTACGGTGACGTGCTTGCTGACCGAGGCGACCTGGAACGGGGTCCGGGGGGTGACCGGCTCCGGCCGGTCCACGGCGGTGACGCCGAAGCCTTCGAGGCCGACCACCTCGCCGTCGCGCAGCAGCGCGATGCTCACGCCGGGGACGTTGTGCCGGTCCATCACCTCCAGCAGGCGGTCCCGGTCGATCTCGAGTGCCGGCACGGGCGCCGGTGCCGGCACGGGCGGCTGTTGAACCCTCATGTCCTGTCCTTCCGTCAGTGCGTCCACGGCCGCAGCGAGATCGGCCAGGGTGTCGTAGTCGTAGAGCATCCGCAGCGTCACCGGCAGGCCCCGCCGGGTGGCGGCCGCGATGACCTTGATGATCAGCAGCGAGTTGCCGCCGTAGTCGAAGAACCCGTCCCGGGCGCTGACCCGGTCGAGGCCCAGCACACGGGTGTAGATCTCCGCCAGCGCCCGCTCGGTGGGAGTGTCGGGGGCCACGAAGTCGTCGTCGTGCACCGGTTCGGGGGCCGGCAGGGCGCGCCGGTCGAGCTTGCCGTTGGCGGTCAGCGGCAGGCGCTCCAGCGGGATCACCACGGCCGGTACCAGGCTGGGCGGCAGCTGCGCCGCCAGCTCCCGGCGCAGCTCGCGCGGCCGGAGCCGGGCTCCGTCGCGGAGTACCGCGTAGCCGACCAGCCGGCCCTCGTGGACGGTCACGGCCGCCTCGCGGACCTCGGGCAGCGCGGCCAGGGCGGCGGCTGCCTCGCCGGGCTCCACCCGGACACCGTTGATCTTGACCTGGTCGTCGGCCCGGCCGACGTACACCACCACGCCGTCCGGGCGGACCCAGGCCCGGTCACCCGTCCGGTACAACCGGGAACCCGGCACACCGAACGGGTCCGGCACGAACCGCTCCGCCGTCAGCCCCGGCCGGCCCAGGTAACCCCGCGCCACCCCGACCCCGCCGACACACAACTCCCCCACCACGCCCAGCGGCACCGGACGCAGCCCCGCGTCCAGCACCCGCACCACCACACCCGGCAGCGGGGCGCCGATCGGCGGCGGGCCGTCGAGCCGGTCGAGGGCGAGGTGCTGGGCGGTGGCGTCGACGGTGCACTCGGTGGGGCCATAGGTGTTCCACACCTCGCGGTCCCCCGTGGCCAGCAGGCTCTCGGCCAGGGCCGCGCCGAGCGGTTCCCCGGCAGTGAACAGCAGCCGCAGCGAGGTGCACCGCGGCCAGTCCGGCAGCTCGGTCAGCAGCTGCCAGACCGACGGGACCGCCTGGAGGACCGTCACCCGGTGCTCGACGGCGCTGCGCAGCATCGCCGACGGGTCGCGCTCGGCGCCGTCGGGGGCGAGCACCAGCATGCCGCCGCCCGCCAGCGGGGCGAACACCTCCCAGACGGCGGCGTCGAAGCCGATGGAGGTCTTCTGCAGGACCCGGTCGTCCGGGCCGATGTCGTGGCGGTCGACCGCCCAAGCGACGCGGTTGGCGAGCGCGCCGTGGGTGATCTGGACACCCTTCGGCCGGCCGGTGGAACCCGAGGTGTAGATCACGTACGCCAGCTGCCCCGGATCCACCGGCGACAACTCGCACGGCACGGCCCCGACATACGGATCCTCCGGCACGACCACCCGCCCCAGATGCTCCGGCAGCCCCCGCGACAGGACACCGTCGGTCAGGACGAGCCGAGCCCCGG
>NZ_JBHTWX010000123.1:3746-27535 GCF_042792155.1 Kitasatospora sp. NPDC056651
GCACGAACAGCCGCTCCGAATCACCCTCCGGATCCGCCGCCATCGCCTCCAGCACCGCCCGGTACAACCCCGCCACCCGCTGCGCCCACACCCGACCGATCGACCGGGTGCTGGTCTTGAGGCTGATCCGCTTGGACAGGGTGGTCACCGCGAGGTCGAACTCGGTGGTTCCGGGCGCCATCACGGTGTCGAGGTCGACGGCGTCGCTCTCCAGCCGCTCGAAGTCGACGTGGTTGAGCAGCACGTTGACGATGCGTCCGGGGCCGGCCAGCCGCTGCACCTCGGGCATCGGGAACTGTCGGTGCGGCCACAGCTCCACCTCCCGCTCGAACACCGAGCGCACCAGCTCCCGCCAGCTGCGGGCACCACGTTCGAAGCCGAACGGCAGCGTGTTGAGGTGCATGCCGTAGACCCGGTCGGCCCCCGGGGCCTCCGGGCGGGTGTGCACCACCACCCCGCTGCTGAACCGCTCCTGGTCGGTGAGCAGGCCGAGCACCTTGCCGTGGGCGGCGACCAGGACGCTCTTGAACGAGGCCCGCGCGGCGGCGGCCAGGGCCCGCAGGCCGTCCTCCAGGTCGCCGAACGGCACCGACTCCCAGTAGTCCTCGGCCGCCGCGGCCGGCTCGCCCCAGTGCGCGGGCAGGGCGAAGGCCGGGTAGCGCTGGACCTGCCCACTCCAGTACGCACGGTCCTCGGCCGACGCCAGCGCCCGCACCTCGCCCGCGATGGAGTCGGCGTAGCGGACCTCGGGCGTCTCGAACGGCGGGAGCGGCTGCCCGGCGGCGAGCGTCCGGTAGCAGTCCAGCAGTTCCTTCAGCAGCGAGTGGTAGCTCCAGCCCTCGACGATGCCGTGGAACTCGGTGACGGTGAGCCACCAGCCGTCGGCGGCCCGGTGCGCGGCGAGGCGCAGCAGCGGCGGCCGGGACAGGTCGAACAGCCGCGCCCGCTCGGCGGCCTGGAACTCCCGGAGCGCACCCCGGAACTCCTCCGCCGGCAGCTCCCTCAGGTCGTGCACCACCACCGGGATCCCGGCTTCGGCGTGCACCAGCTGCAACGGCACCGAGTACGACTCCAGGTCGAAGGAGGTCCGCAGCACCTCGTGCCGCTGCGCCACCACCCGGGCGGCCTCCCGCAGCGCGGGCAGCACGAAGGGCAGCTCGTCGCGGATCCTGCTGGTGGCGACGTTCTGGTAGTTGCTGCGGCCGTCCACGGCGAGCAGGTCGACAGCCATGCCGATCTGGGCCATCGCCATGGGGTAGGCGTCCGTCACTCCGGCGGGCAGGGTCGCCCGGTCCGCCGCCGTGATCAGCGCGAACGGCTCGACCGGGGCCACCCGCGTCGCCGTCGACAGCGCGGGGCGCTCGGCCAGCAGGGCGGTGAGCCCCGCCACGGTGCGTCCGGCGAAGACGTCCCGGACGGCGGCGTCCATGCCCTGCGCCCGCAGTGCGCCGACCAGGGCCACCGCCCGGATCGAGTCGCCGCCGAGGTCGAAGAAGCTGTCCGCGGCCCCGGCCCGGGGCAGGTCCAGCACCTCGGCCCAGATCCGGGCCATCCGCTCCTCGGCGGGGGTGCTCGGGGCGACGTACTCGGCGACGAGGTCGAGCTCCGGGGCCGGCAGGGCGCGCTTGTCGAGCTTGCCGTTGGCCGTCAACGGCAGCCGCTCCAGAGCCACGAACAACGAGGGCACCAGGTACTCCGGCAGCGAGCGCGCCAAGGCCGCCCGCAGCTCCCCCGCCCCCGGCAGGGCCTCCCCGGAGGGCACCGCGTAGCCGACCAGCCGGCCCTCGCGGACGACCACGGCCGCCTCCCGCACACCCGGTACGGCGGCCAGCGCGACCGCCACCTCGCCCGGCTCCACCCGGTGGCCGCGCACCTTCACCTGGTCGTCGGCCCGGCCGAGGAACTCCAGGCTGCCGTCCGGGCCGCGCCGGGCGAGGTCGCCGCTGCGGTAGAGCCGCTCCCCGGGGGCGCCGAAGGGGTCAGGGACGAAGCGCGCGGCCGTCAGGCCCGGCCTGCCCAGGTAGCCGCGGGTCACGCCGGCGCCGCCGACGTGGATCTCCCCGCGCGCGCCGGTCGGCACCGGGCGGCCGTGCTCGTCCAGCAGGTGCAGGGCGAGGTCGTCGAGCGGGCGGCCGATCGAGTTGCCGGCCAGCGGGTCCAGGTCCGCGGCACCGACCCGGTGACAGGTGGAGTGCACGGTGGTCTCGGTGATGCCGTACATGTTCACCAGGCGCGGCCCGGCTTCGCCCAACCGCTCCACCCAGGGCGCGAGTTCGGGTGCGTCGAGCCGCTCGCCCGCGAAGACGACGGCCCGCAGCGCCAGTCGGCCGAGCCGGGGGTCGTCGGCGGCCGCCGCCGCGACCAGGCCGCGGAAGGCGGAGGGCGTCTGGCTGAGCACGGTGATCCGCTGCCCGACGAGCAGGTCGAGGAGTTCCGACGGGTCCCGGGTGACCTCCTGGGGCACCACCACCAGCCGGCCGCCGTGCAGCAGCGCGCCCCACATCTCGAAGACCGAGACGTCGAAGGCGTAGGAGTGGCAGAGCGACCACACGTCGTCGGCGTCGAAGGCGAACCGCCGGCGGGCGGTGGTGAGCAGCCGGGCGACGTTGCGGTGGGTGACGGCCACACCCTTGGGCCGGCCGGTGGAGCCGGAGGTGTGGATCACGTACGCGAGTTGCCCGGGGTCGACCGCCGGCAGCGTGGCCACGGCCGGCTCGCGGAGCGGCTCCCGCGGCCGGTCCAGCACCACGAGTTCGCCGTCGTGCAGCGCCGACAGCCTTGTGGCGTGGGCCTCTTGGGTGAGCAGCACGCGGGCGCCGCTGTCGCGCAGCACGTAGTCGATCCGGGCGTCGGGCACCGCCGGATCCAGCGGGACGTAGGCGCCGCCCGCCTTCAGGATGCCGAGCAGGGCGGGCAGCAGCTCGATGCCGCGCTCCAGGCAGACCGCCACCAGGGTCTCCGGACCGACGCCCAGGGCGACCAGGCGGCGGGCCAGCCGGTCGGCGCGGGCATCCAGTTCGGCGTAGTCGAGGGTGTGTTCGCCGCTGACCACGGCGACGGCGCCGGGCGTGTGGGCCGCCTGCTCGGCGAACAGCTCGTGCAGCGGGCGGGGCGTCTCCACGGTGTCCGCCGGGCGGGCGGTCAGCGCGGCGTGCTCGTCGGCGTCCAGCAGATCCAGCGCCGACAGCCTGGTGCCCGGGGCGGTGGCCGCGCTGTGCAGCAGCCGCACGTAGTGGGCCAACTGCCGCTCGGCGGTGGTCCGGTCGAAGAGCTCGGTGGCGTACTCCAGGCGCAGCGCGAGCGGCTCGCCGTCGGCGGCCTCTTCGGCCACCAGGGCGAGGTCGAAGCGTGCCTTCGGCCGGGGCGGCGCGACCTCGCTCATGGTCAGGCCGGGCAGCCGGTAGTCGGTCGCCGTGCGTTCCCGTTGGGTGAAGAACACCTGGAAGAGCGGAGTGCGGGAGCGGTCGCGCTCCGGCTCCAGCTCGGCCACCAGGGTGGCGAACGGCACCCGCTGGTGGTCGTAGGCGTCCAGCACCGTACGGCCGGTGGCGCCCAGCAGTTCGGCGAAGGTCGGGTCGCCGTCCAGACGGCCGCGCAGCACCAGGGTGTTGATCCCGTACCCGATCATGCCCTGCAGTTCGGGCCGGGTGCGGGTGCTGGTCACCGTGCCGACGGCGACGTCGGTGCTGCCGGTGTAGCGGGCGAGCAGGACCTGGAACGCGGCGAGGAGCACCGAGAACTGCGTGGTGCCGTGCTCGCGGGCCAGCAGGCGGGTGTGCTCGGCGAGTTCGGCCGGGATCTCGCAGCGGACGGCGTCGCCGCCGTGCCCCCGGACCGCCGGGCGGCGTCGGTCGGTGGGCAGGTCCAGCGGCTCCAGGCCGGTGAGCCGCCGCTTCCAGTGGTCCAGCGCCGTGGCGATGGGCTGCTCCCGCTCCCAGACGGCGTAGTCGGCGTACTGCAGGGCCGGTTCGGCTTCGTCCGCCGTGTCGTTGCCCGTGACGTACCGCCGGTAGCCGGCGCCGATCTCCTCGGCGATCAGGCCGGTTGACCAGGCGTCACAGGCGATGTGATGCACCGTCAGGAGCAGCACGTGCTCGTCGGGGGAGCAGCGCAGCAGCCGGCCGCGGATCGGCCACTCGCGTTCCAGGTCGATGGGGCGGGCGGCCTCGTGCTCGATGCGTGCCTGCACGGCGGCGGAGCGCCGGCCGGCCGGAAGCCGGCCGAGGTCCTCGACCGGCAGGGCCGGCTCCCGGACCGGGTCGACGAGTTGGACCGGCTCCTGGCCGTCCAACGCGTAGCGGGTGCGCAGGATCTCGTGCCGCCCGAGCAGCCGGGTCCAGGCCCGGTCCAGCGCGGTGCGGTCGAGTTCGCCGCTGAGCCGCAGCGCGACCGGCACCAGGTACTCGGGGCTGTCGGGCTCCAGCCGGTTGAGGAACCACATCTGCCGCTGCCCGGCGGTCAGTGGCAGCGGATGGCTGCGGTCGGCCTTCTCGATGCCGCGGCTGCGGCCGCGCAGTTCGCCGCTGAGCACGCGGCGCAGGTACTCCGCCCTGAGCGCGTCGGACCCGGTGCTGTCGGTGGTGCCGGTCATGTCTCGGGTCTCCTAGCTAGCTCTGGTGGGGCTCGTGGCCCTGGTGCGGCTCGGCCATCGCGACGGCGATCCGGCGCGGCCCGGTGAAGGGCTCCCGGCCGTGGGCGGCGAGCATGTTGTCGACGATCAGGACGTCGTCGCGCTGCCAGTCGAAGCGGGTGGAGGCGCCGCGGTAGGCGTCCCGCAGGTGGGCCATGACCTCGCCGGGTATCCGCCCGCCGTCGCCGTAGTAGGTGTTGTTCGGCAGGTCCTCCTCCGGGAACATCTCCCGCAGGCCCTCCTGGATCTCCGCGGCGAGGGTGGTGACGTGGAAGAACGTGGCGTGGTTGAACCACACCTCCTCGCCGGTGGCGGGGTGGATCCGCAGGGCGGGGCGGACGGCGACGGTGCGCAGCCCGCCGCCGGGCAGCCACTGCGCCTCGATGCCGTGCTCGCGGCAGTACGTCTCGACCGCCGCCCGGTCCTCGCCGCCGAACACGCCCTGCCAGCTCAGGCCGATGCCGGGGTGGAAGTTGCGCACCGCCCGCCAGCCGCGCCGGCGGAACTCCTCGCGGACCTCAGGGTCGATCCGACGCAGCACCTCCCGCAGGTCGGCGAGCGGGGTGGCGCCCCGGGTGTGCGCCGGCTCGACGCAGTGGAAGAACAGGGTGCGCGGCCAAGTGACCTGGTAGGAGTTCTCGTTGTGCAGGAAGATCTCCTCGTCCGGCGGATAGTCGGTGGAGGTGTAGATCCGGCCCTTGATCCGGCTGCGCGGCGAGGAGCGCTCGGAGTACGGGAGCGGGGCGTCGCCGGTGAACGTGCGCACCACCCGGTCGAAGCCGTCCACGCCACCGACGGCGAAGCCCCGCAGCAGCACCGCGCCGTGCTGGTGCAGCAGCGCGCGCAGTTGCGCCTGCCGCTCGGCGAGCCGGTCGGCACAATCGGCGGGCGCGCCGGACGACGAAGGGGCCTCGACGATCGCGCTGAGGGTCATGGGGTGACGGGTCCTTCCCTGAGGTCGTGACGGGTGTGCAGGGCCGGGGCGAGGGCGGCGGCGGTGGCCAGGGCGGTGAGCAGAGCGCCCACCAGCAGGAGGGTGACCGCGGGCCCCCAGGCGGCCAGGGTCAGGCCGCCGAGCAGGGCGCCGAGCGCGTTGGCGCCCGAGCCGAGCAGGTAGCTGACGCCGACCACCCGGCCCTGCAGGGCGTCGGGGGTGGCCCGGGTCTGGACCACGGCACCGACCACGTTGAACACGGCGCCGACGAAGCCGGTGCCCGCGAACAGCGCGCCGAGCAGCACCGGGTCGCGCGCCCAGACCATGGCGCAGGTGAGCACCGCCCAGCAGGCCAGGCCGAGGACGAAGATGGTGCGCCGGCTGAGGTGGCGCTCCCACCATCCGCCGGTCAGCGCGCCGAACACGCCGCCCAGGCCGCCCGCGCCGACGATCAGCGCCACCGCGGCCTTGGCCGCGCCCTCCTCCTTGACCAGCAGGAGCAGGGCCAGTGGCACGGCCTGGAGCAGCAGGTTGGCCGCCGCCAGGAAGCCCAGGGCGGCGCGCAGGAACCGGTGGCCGTTGAGCCAGCGCAGCCCCTGGGCGATGTCCTGGCGGAGCGCCCGCCGGCCGGCCGGGCGCCGTTCCTGGAACGGGCGGCGGATCAGCATCAGGGTGAGCAGCGAGAGCAGGTGCGCGCCGGCCGTGAAGGCGAACGGCGCCCAGTGGGCGACGGTCTGCAGCAGCACCCCGCCGGGCTGGCCCAGCAGGGCCGCCGCGCGGCCGCGGGCCTCGTTGCGGGAGATCGCCGGCGGCAGCTGGGTCGGATGCACGACGTTGCGCACCGCTCCCCGTTCGGCCAGTCGATAGCAGACCGCGAGGGTGGACTCGGCGAAGGCCACCAGGACCAGGTGCGCCGGCGCGAAGGCGCCCAGCGCGAGGACCGTGACGACGCTGCCGAGAGCCAGGAAGCGCCCGGCCTCGCAGGCCAGCATCACCCGGCGGCGGTCCCAGCGGTCCACCAGCGCCCCGGCAGGCAGCTGCACCACCAGCAGCGGCAGCAGCGCCGCACAGGACACCGCGGACATCGCGAGCGGCGAGCCGGTGTGCCAGAGCACCAGCAGGGGGTAGGCGTAGGCGCTCACCCGGTTGCCGAGGAAGGACACCGCCGCGCCGGACCACAGCAGCAGGAAGTCCCGGTTGCGGTGCAGCGGCGGCACGTCGGTGCCGGTCACCGGGTCGGCCACGTTCACAGGGCGGCGGCGATCTCGTCGTCGCTGAGCAGCGCGGCCTCGGCGCGGACGATCTCCTCGACGGTGGCGGCCAGCCCGGCGACCGTGGGTGCCTCGAAGACGGCCCGCACCGGCAGCACGATCCCGAACTCCTCGTGGACCGCGGCGATCAGGCGGATGGCCGTGATCGAGTTGCCGCCGGTGAGGAAGAAGTCGGCGTGCGCGTCGGGTTCGCTGCCGACGATCCCTGCCCACAGAGCCGCGATGCGCAGCTGCACGGGCCCGCTCGGGGCGGTCCGAGCGGCCGGGTCGCCGGGGGTGCGGCCCGGTGCGGGCAGCGCGCGGCGGTCGAGCTTGCCGTTGGCGGTCAGCGGGAACGCGTCGAGCGCCGTGAAACTCGCCGGGACGAGGTAGTGCGGCAGCCGGCGGGCGCAGTGCTCGGCCAGGTCCCGCTCGGCGGGCGGGGCGGCCGGATCGGCCGGGAGGTAGTAGGCCGCGAGGTGCGGTTCGCCGGCCGTGGGCCGGTGCACCAGGACGGCGGCCTCGCGCACGGCCAGGTGGCCGGCCAGGACGGCCCGGGCTTCGGTCGGCTCGATCCGGTAGCCGCGCAGCTTCGTCTGGTCGTCCATGCGTCCGAGGAACTCGACCGTCCCGTCCGGCAGCTGCCGGGCCAGGTCGCCGGTGCGGTAGAGCCGGGCGCCGGCCTCGCCGTACGGGTCGGGGACGAAGCGCTCGGCGGTCAGGCCGGGGCGGCCGGTGTAGCCGCGGGCCAGGCGCCGCCCTCCCACGCACAGCTCGCCCGCCGCGCCCGGCGGAACCGGCCGCAGGGCGCGGTCCAGGAGGTACACCGTGGTGTGCGGCAGCGGTCGGCCGATCGGCAGCACGCCGGTCGGCGGGTCCGCCGGCACCGGGTGGATCGTGGCGCCGACGGTGGCCTCGGTGGGCCCGTACTCGTTGATCAGCTCGGTGTGCGGGGCGAGGGCGCGCCAGCGCGCCAGCACCTCCGGGGTGAACGGCTCGCCCGCGACGACCAGGACCGGTGCCAGCGCCGCGGCCTGCTCGGCGGTCAGCTGGGCGGCGATGATGTCGAGGTGCCCCGGGGTCAGCTTGACGAAGCTGTACGGGCCGGTGCGGGCGAGCCAGGAGCCCAGCTGCGAGAGGTCCGCGTCCGGCGGGAAGAGCCGCACCGGCTGCCCGGCCACCAGGGGCGCCCAGAGGTTGGGGACCACCAGGTCGAAGGCGTGCGAGGAGAACAGCGGGGCGCCGCCGCTGCCGCGTGCGACGAGTTCGGTCGCCGCCCAATCCACGTGGTCGGCGAGGCCGCGGTGGGTGATCTCGACACCCTTGGGCCGTCCGGTGGAGCCGGAGGTGAAGATCACGTAGGCCAGCCGGGCCGGGTCCTCGACGCGCTCCGGCGCGGTGCCGGGTTGCCCGGCGATCGCCGCGGCGTCCGTGTCCAGCCGTACCGCCGCGGGGTGGTCGATCCGGCCGGTGGCGCCGGTGGTGATCCAGGCGGCCGCGCCCGAGGAGCGCAGTACCTCGGCGATCCGCTCGACCGGGTCGGCGGGGTCGACCGGCACGTACGCGGCCCCCGCCTTCCAGACCGCGAGCAGGGCGGTGAGCAGCTCGGGTCCGCGCGGCAGCACCGCCGCGACCCGGTCGTGGTCGGCCACACCGGCCGCGCGCAGTTGCCGGGCCAGCCGGTTCGCCGCGGCGTCGAGCTCGGCGTAGCCCAGCACCCGCTCGCCGAGGATCACGGCGGGCGCCGCCGGGGTGCGCCGGGCCTGCTCCTCGAACCGGGCCGGCACGGTGGCCGGAGTACCGCCGGCGCCGGTGTCGTTCCACTCGACCAGCTGCCGGTGGAGCTCGGCCGGCGACTGCAGGTCCAGGGCCTCCAGCGGCAGCCGCGGGTGGTCCACCGCCGCGGTCAGCAGCCGGACGAAGCGCTCGGCCAGGCGGGCGACGGTGGCCTCGTCGAAGAGTGCCGTGGCGTACTCCAGCACGCCGTCGTAGCCGCCGTCCGACCGGCGGCGCAGGAACAGCGAGAGGTCGGTCTTGGCCACCCGCCAGGATTCGGCGAACGCGGCCATGTCCTCGTCCCGGTCGGCCAGGCCGGTCGCGCCCTCGGTGTGCAGGTCGAAAGCGACCTGGTAGAGCGGGGTGCGAGAGAGGTCACGCTCGGGCCCGAGGGCTTCCACCAGCCGTTCGAAGGGCAGTTCCTGGTGGGCAAAGGCCTCCCGGGCGGTGTCGCGCACGCCGTCCAGGGCCGCGGCGAAACCGGCCCGGCCGTCCGGGCGGCAGCGCAGCACCAGCGAGTTGAGGAAGAAGCCGACCGCGTCCTCGACCTCCGGGCGGGTGCGTCCCGACACCGGGGTGCCGACGGGCAGGTCCCACTGGCCGGTGTGGCGCGCCAGCAGGGTGGCGAAGCCGGTCAGCAGAGTGGCGAAGGGAGTCGCGCCGTGCGCGCGGCCGAGGTCGGTCAGGCGGTCGGCCAGCTCGGGTTGCAGCCGGAAGCGGACCACGGCGCCACGCCCGTCGCGCTCGGCCGGGCGGGGCCGGTCGGTCGGCAGGTCGAGGGTCGGAAGGTCGGCCAGCACCCGCTGCCAGTAATCGAGTTCGGCGCTGACGTGCCGGTCGGCCAGCCGGCGGGCGGACCAGGCGGCCCAGTCGGCGTACTGCACGGCCGGCGCGGCGAGCGTGCTCTCCCGGCCCTCCCGGTGGGCGGCGCACAGCTCGCGCAGCTCGCGCTCCAGCACCACGGTCGAGGCGCCGTCGCAGCTGATGTGGTGCAGGGTCAGCAGCAACAGGTGGTCCTCGCCGTCGATCCGGGCCAGCAGCGCCCGCCAGACCGGGCCGCGTTCGAGGTCGAAGCCGCGCCGGAACTGCTCGCCGAAGAGCGCGGGAAGCTGCTCCCGGGTGGTGTCCTCGACCCGCAGTTCGACGTCCTCGGCCGGGCCGATCAGCTGCCGGGGCTCGCCGGCCTCCGCGGTGTAGCGGGTCCGCAGCGGCTCGTGGCGCTCGGCGAGCCGGCGCAGGGCCTGCCGGACGGCGGCCTCGCCGGTGGCGGCCGGCAGCCGTACCAGCAGCGGGGCCACCCACTCCTGGTCGGCCGGGTGCAGTCGGTCCAGGAACCACAGTCGGCGCTGGCCGGGTGCGAGCGGCAGCTCGCCGTCCCGCGGGATCGGGGTCACCGGGTCGTCGGCCGGGGCGGCCAGGGTGATCAGCCGGGCCTGTTCGGCCACGGTGGCGGCCTCGAACAGGCCGCGCAGCGGGACCGGCCCGCCGGCCGCGGCACGCAGCCGCGCGGCCAGCCGGGTGAGCTGCAGGGAGGTGCCGCCGAGGGCGAAGAAGTCGTCGTCGGCGCCGATCCGGTCGACGCCGAGCAGTCCGGCCCAGACCTCGGCGACCACCTCCTCCGCCCGGTCGCGCGGGGCGAGGTAGCGCGGGCGGCCGGGTCCTTCGAGTTCGGCCGCGGCGCGCAGCGCGGAGCGGTCGGCCTTGCCGGAGGCGGTCAGCGGGAAGTCGGGCACGAGGCGGACGACGGACGGCAGGTGGCTCTCCGGCAGCCGCTCGGCGAGGAAGGCGCGCAATTCGCCGGCGGGGACCGGGGTGCGCAGCGTGACGTGGGCGGCCAGGAAGGTGCCGACGGTGCCGGGCGCCGTGAACGCGGTGACGACGGCGCCGGTGACCTCGGGGTGGGCGGCGAGCGCCGACTCGACCTCGCCGGGCTCGATCCGCACCCCGTTGACCTTGAGCTGCTGGTCCAGCCGGCCCAGGTACTCCAGTGTGTGGTCGGGGCGCCAGCGGACCTGGTCACCGGTGCGGTACAGGCGGGCGCCGGGCTCGCCGTACGGGTCCGGGACGAAGCGCTGCGCGGTCAGCCCGGGCCGACCGAGGTAGCCGCGGGCGACGCCGGGGCCGCCGGCGTACAGTTCGCCGGGCACACCGACCGGAACCGGGTCGCCGGCCGGATCGAGGACCAGTACCCTCATGCCGCGGATGGGCCGGCCGATCGGGACCGGTCCGGTCGTCTGCGCGGGGTCGACGGGGTGTGCGGTGACGTCGATGCTGCATTCGGTGGGCCCGTAGGTGTTCCACAGCGCCACCGCCGGGCCGGTGCGCGCGCGCAGCCGGGTGGCGAGTTCGGCCTGTAGCGGCTCCCCGGCGCTGAAGACCAGCCGGAGTTCGTCGCACCGCGACCAGCCGTCCTCCTCGACCAGCGGGCGCAGCACGGAGGGCACCACCTGGAGCACCGTCACCCGGTGGGCGGCGACGGTGCTCAGCAGCGCGGCAGGATCGCGCTCCGTGCCGGGCGGCGCGAGGACCACCGCAGCGCCGCAGGTCAGCGGTGCGAGCAGTTCCCAAGCGGCGGCGTCGAAGCCGATCGAGGTCTTGGCCAGGACGCGGTCGGCCGGGCCGAGGGCGTGGGTGTCGACTGTCCAGCCGACCCGGCCGGCGAGGCCGGCGTGCGTGACGCCGACCAGCTTGGGCCGGCCGGTCGAACCCGAGGTGAACACCGCGTAGGCGAGTTGCTCGGGCGCCGGCGAGGCCGGCTGCGGCAGCGGCGCGGCGGGGACGGCGACGAGTTCGGCGGGGGCGAGCGGCACCGCGCCGGCGGCCCGGACGGTGGGGGCGAGCGCGTCCCCGGCGACCACCAGGGCGACCCCGGAGTCGCGGATCAGCTCCCGCAGCCGGGCGGCCGGCTGTCCGGGGTCCAGCGGCAGGTAGCCGGCTCCCGCCCGCCAGGCCGCGAGCAGCGTGACGACCAGGTCGACGCCGCGCTCCAGCGCGATCCCGACCGGACGGTCCGGCTCGGCGCCGAGCCCCCGCAGCCGGTGGCAGGCCCGGGCTACGGCCTCGTCCAGCTCGCGGTAGGTGACCGTCCGCGCGCCGTCGACCAGAGCGGTCGCGTCGGGCGTGCGCGACGCCTGCCGGGCGATGCGATCCGGCAGCATCAGGGTACCCATGACGGTCCAACTCCTTTGGCGTTTACGGTTCCTACCGGGTGGCGGGACCGGGTTCAGAGGCGAACCGCTTCGAGGTCGTACAGGACGGTGTCAGCCAGCAGCGGGTCTTGGGTGACGGTCACCGTGAAGCCGCGCGAGCGCAGCAGCTCCACGCAGGCGGCGAGGCGGTCCCGCTCGTCGTGCACCTCCGCGACGACCGCGTCGATCCGCGGCCAGTGCCGGGGCTCCACACCGCGCAGCACGTCGAGTTCGGCGCGCTCCACATCGACCTTCAGCAGGGCGACCCGGTCGATCCGGTGGCGTTCGATCAGTTCGGAGACGGTGACCACGCGGACGGAGTAGCCGATCCCCCGGTGCACGCCCTCGGTCAGTTCGGCCGCGTCCTCGGGGTCGAGGCCGGTGTTGAGCAGGTAGGTCCGGGTGATCGCGTCGTCGGCGGCGGCGTCCGCGTACAGGCCGGAGTTCCCCGGCGCCTGCGGGTAGTAGGTGAAGGGCAGTTCCCCGCCGGTGGCGCCGACCGCCACCTGCTCGGCCCGCCACTCGCCGACGTGAGCGGCGAGGTTGCGGGTGAGGCAGGCGTACAGCTCGGGCACCGGCTCGGCCGCCACCACGACGAGGCCGGGGCGGCGGCGCGCGCACAGCAGCGACAGCAGGCCGACGTTGGCGCCGACGTCCACCACGGTGCCCCCGCCGAGTCGCTCGACCGCCCGGTGGTACGTCCCCGGCGGCCGCATCTCGCGCCACATCGCGGTGGTCGCCGGGACGCTGGTGCACCACACCGTCGGCCCGTCCGGGAGGGCGAGTTCGCGGGCGGTGGGGTCCAGCGGCGGATGGTGCGCGGGGCTCACCGGCCGCCGCCCAGGGCGAGCAGGAAGGAACGGTCCGCCGTGCCGGCCAGCGGCACCCGGGCGACCTGGGCCTGCGGGTCGTCGAACGAGGCGTCGAGCAGGCACCGGTAGATCCGGGCGAAGCGCTCGACCGAGGAGACCTCGAACCTGGTGGTGTCGTAGCGCAGCAGCACCGTGATGCCGGCGGCGCGCTGGATGATCTCCACCGCCAGCTCCGAGCGGCCCTCCTGCTGCGGCACGTCGTACAGCTCCAGCCGCAGCCCGGCGTACTCGGTGATGCCGTCGGCGAGTCCGGGGATCGGCAGCCGGTCGGCCACGACCAGGGTGATCAGGATGTTGAAGGCCGCGCTGCGGCCGGGGAGTTCCACCGGGCAGTCGAGGTGCCGGAGTCCGCCCAGCAGCTGCCGGGCGCTCTCCCGGACGGTCTCCGCGAAGGTGGTGGTCGGGGTGAACCGGCCGCGCAGCGGCACGGTGTTGATGAAGTAGCCGACGCTCTCGCGGGCGAGCGGGGAGCGGCGGGTGGTGACCGGCACGCCGATCAGGAACTCCGCTCCGCTGCCGCTGCGGTGCAGCACCGCCTGGAACACCGCGAGCAGCCAGGCCGCCGGGGTGACCCGGGCCTCGGCGGCGCGCTCGGCGAGCCGGTCCTTGACGGCCGAGGACAACGGCAGCGCGATGGTGGCGCCGCGGCTGGGGCAACGGCCGGGGCCGTCGAGCAGAGCCGGGTCGGCCGGCAGCGAGGCCACCGGCACGCCGGTGCAGACCTCCCGCCAGTACGCCCGGGACTCGGCGCCGCGCGGCGAGTCGAGCACCTGCCGTTCGGCGTCGACCTGCTCGGCCCAGAGCCGCGGGAGCGGGCGCACCGGGGCGGGCTCGCCGGTCGTCTCGGCGCGGTAGCCGTCCAGCAGGTCACGCAGCAGCAGGCACTGCGAGTACGCGTCGCTGGCCAGGTGGTGGGTGACCAGCACCAGTACGGCGTCCCGCGCACCCCGGCGCAGCACCACGGCCCGGAAGGCGCCCTCCTCGTCCAACCGCAGCGGCTCCTGGCCGACCTGGTGGGCCAGCGCGAAGAGGGTGTCGTCGTCGAGCCCCTCGGCCGGGCGCACCTGGAGTCGCATCGCCCGCGGTTCGATCGGCTCGCCGATCGGCGAGCCGTCCGGATCGGTCGTGAAGCGGGTGCGCAGCAGTTCGTGGCGCTGGACCAGCGCGGTCAGCGCCCGTTGCAGCGGCTGCGGCCGGAGCCCGCCGTGCACCCGGACGGCGAGGACCACGTTGAGCGCCTGGCTGTCCGGCTGCAACTGCTGGGCCAGCCACAGCGCCTGCTGGCCGACGGAGAGGAGGTGCGGGCGCGGCGCCCGCCGGCCGGTCACGCCCGCTCCAGTTCGGCGGTGAGGAACGCGGCCAGGGCGTCGATGGTCGGGTGGTCCCAGGCGATGGTCGCTTCGAGCCGCAGCCCGAAGCGATCCTCCGCTTCGCCGCAGATCGACAGCGCCCCCAGCGAGTCCAGGCCGAGTTCCACCAGGTGCGCGTCGGTGGCGATCCGCTCCGGGCTCCGGTTCAGGCTCTCGGCGACCCGTTCGACCAGCCAGCCGCGGATCTCGGCCGTTCGGTCCGGCCCGCCCGGCTCGCATCCGTCGTCGAACTCGGCATGCAGGGTTTCGAATCGACTCTTCATCAGGAGTTCACGGGTGAGCGATCGTTGCAGCTTTCCGCTGGTGGTGCGGGGCAGTCGCCCGGGGCCGACCAGGACGAGCCCGGCCACCGGGACGCCCTGCGCCCTGGCCAGCTCCGCCTTGGCCCGGCGGGCCAGCCGCCCCAGCTCCTCCGAGGTCCCGCCGAGGCGCACCTCCTGCACCAGCACGATCCGTTCGCCGTCGGCCGCCGGCAGCTGGACGGCCGCCGCGGGCAGCCCGGCGAACGCCGGGTCGAGGCCCTGCAGGTCGCGTTCCAGGTCCTGCGGGTAGAGGTTGCGGCCGTGCACGATGATCAGATCCTTGCGGCGGCCGGTGACGAACAGTTCGCCGTCGAGCAGTGCCCCCAGGTCGCCCGTGCGCAGGAACCCGCCCTCACCGTCCGCCGTGTCGGCGTCGAAGCTGTCCGCGGTCTCCTGCGGCTTGCCCCAGTAGCCGAGCGCCACGCTGCCGCCGCGCACCCAGATCTCGCCGACCCGGCCCGCCGGCAGCTCGCGCCGGCTCTCCGGCTCGACGATCCGCACGTCGAGGTCGCGGACCGCGCCGTTGCCCACCAGCGCGCTGCCCGTCCAGGCCGGTTCGACGGGGACGAGTTCGCCCACCGCCAGCCGGGCGGTGTCGAAGTGGCGTATCAGCGGCGGCTGTTCGGAGCGAGTGTGGGTGACGGTCAGGGTCGCCTCGGCCAGCCCGTAGCCGGGGACGAAGCAGGACGTGCGGAACCCGGCCGGGGCCAGGCGTTCGGCGAAGCGGGTGAGGGTGGCGGGGTCGATCGGTTCCGCGCCGTTGACCGCGTTCCAGTGGTGGGACAGGTCGAGCCCGGCGATCTGCTCGTCGGTGAGCTTGCGCGTGCACAGGTCCCAGGCGAAGTTCGGTGCGGGGGCGACGTCGGCCCGGTAGCGCTCGATCAGCCGCAGCCAGCTCACCGGCCGCTTCAGGAAGGTGGTCGCGGCCATCAGGACCGTGGTGCCGCCGACGTGCAGCGGAGCCAGGATCGCGCCGATCAGGCCCATGTCGTGGTGGGCCGGCAGCCAGCTGACCCAGGTCGTTCCCTCCTGCCAGCCCAGCCCCCGGCCCATCAGCCCGATGTTGTGGAGCAACGCCCGGTGCGGAACCATCACGCCCTTCGGCTCGCTGGTCGAGCCGGAGGTGTACTGCAGGAAGGCGATGTCGTCGGGGCCCGTCCCGGGCGGCCCGGCGACCGGCGTCGCCCGCAGGGCCTCGCGCAGCTCCTCCTCGCCGAGCGTCAGCCGGGCCGCGCAGTCCGCCGCGATACCCGTGTGGCGGCCCTCCTGCCGTCCGTGGGTGCCGCGCGCGGGCACCGGTACGGGCACCACGCCCGCGTACAGGCAGCCCAGGAAGGCCTGGACGAAGCCGATGCCGGACGGGATCGGGAGCAGTACCCGGTCGCCGGCGGCGCAGCGCTGCCCGAGCCAGCCCGCCGTCGCGCGGGCCGCGGCGTCCAACTCCACGTAGTCGACCGACTGTTCGCCGTCCTCACCGACGAAGCGCACGGCGACGCGTCGGGGACTGCGCTCGACGTTGTCCCGAAAACCGTCGAGATAGCTCTCACGGTGGGTCACAGCAGGGGTCACAGGCCTTCTCCCAGCATCGTGAGCGGGCGGTCAGAGCCGACCTCGCCGCGGAAGTCCCTGGATCGCCGCGGATGGCCCGCATGGGGGAAGACGGTCGCGATCCGGTGGAACCAGAGCCTACGAACGGCTTCCCATAACCGATCCATATCGGCTTATGAGCAGCGGTGGCGAGAAAATATAGGGTCGCCCGGAGAGAGTGGGCAGCGACAACTGCCGCCGGCCGCTTGGAGAACAGTGATGATTGGCCAGGAGGACTGGACCCCGCTCGTGATCACCCCCGCCGCCTCCGGGGTGGACGCCTCCGCGCGGGGCCTGATCGAGTACCTCCACGGTCCGGAGGACCTCGCCGGGCTGCTCACCCGCGAGAAGGCCCTGGTGTTCCGCGGGTTCGAGGTCACGCCCGCGGAGCTCGACGAGGTGATGGACCTCCTGCTGCCCAACCGGCTCGCCTACGTGCACGGCAACTCCCCGCGGACCAAGGTCGGGAACAACGTCTACACCTCGACCGAGTTCCCGCCGGAGTTCACCATCTCGATGCACAACGAGATGTCCTACGCCCACCAGTGGCCGGCCCGCCTGCTCTTCTTCTGCGAGCAGGCCGCCGAGACCGGCGGCGCGACGCCCGTGGTGGACGGCGTGCGGTGGCTGGAGTCGCTCGACCCGGAGGTCCGGGAGGCCTTCGCGGGCGGTGTGCGCTACAGCCAGAACCTGCACGGCGGACGGGGCCTGGGCAAGAGCTGGCAGGACACCTTCGAGACCGAGGACCGCGCCGAGGTCGAGGACTTCCTCGCGAAGACCGAGGCCGAGTGGGAGTGGCGGCCGGACGGCTCGCTGCGGGTGCACCAGCTGCGCCCGTCCACCCTGCGCCACCCGGTCACCGGCGCCGAGGTGTGGTTCAACCAGGCCGACCAGTGGCACCCCACCGCGATGGGCGACGAGGTGGCCGCGGCGCTGGCCAAGATCATGCCTGTCGAGGAGCTGCCGCAGTCGGTGGCCTTCGCCGACGGCACGCCGATCCCGCCGGAGTACGTCCTGCAGGTCCGCGACCGCGGCCTGGACAGCGCCGTCGACGTCGACTGGAACACCGGCGACCTGCTGCTGATCGACAACATCCTGGTGGGCCACGGCCGACGCCCGTTCACCGGGGCGCGCCGCGTCCTCGTGGCGATGTGCGGCTGAGGACGGGGATCCCGAGATGACCGATCGTTCCAAGTGGTTCCGGGTGTTCACACCCCGCCCGGAGGCCCGGCTCCGGCTGGTCTGCTTCCCGTACGCCGGAGGCTCCGCGAGCGCCTTCCGCGGCTGGGCGGACCTGCTGCCGCCGACCATCGAGGTGGTCGCGGTCCAGTACCCGGGGCGACAGGACCGTTTCAACGAGCCCTGCATGGAGGACATGGCGGAGCTGGCCGACAAGCTCGCGTTCGCCGCCACGCACCGGCTGAGGGGTCCGCTGGCCTTCTACGGGCACAGCCTGGGCGCCAGCGTGGCGTACGAGACCGCCCGACGGCTGGAGCAGCAGGCCTCCTCGCCCACCGTGGTGCGGCTGTTCGCCGCCGCCCGCTCGGCCCCGGACTCGCCGAAGCGCCGCAACCTCCTGTTCCACTCCGACGAACTGCTCATGGACTACGTACGGGAGCTGGGCGGCTCCGGCGCGGCGGTGCTGGAGGTCGAGGAACTGCGCCAGCTGGCCCTGCCCACGCTGCGCAGCGACTTCGCCCTGGCACACGGCTACTCCTACCACCCGGGCACGCCGCTGAACTGCCCGCTCACCGCCATCGCGGGCGAGCAGGACGCTTCGTTCACCCCGGAGGACACCGAGCTCTGGCGACGGCACACCGCCTCCGACTTCGACACCCGCGTCATACCCGGGGGGCACTTCTTCCTGGAGGAGGCATCCCAGGACCTGGTCGCGCTCCTTGCCGAACAGCTCAACCCGCCGGTTGCCACCGGCCTCCAGACGAGAGGGACATCGCGATGACCAATCCGTTCGAGGATCTCGACGGCACCTACTTCGTCCTGGCCAACTCCGAGGGGCAGCACTCTCTGTGGCCGTCCTTCATCGAGGTACCGGCCGGCTGGCGGGTCGTGTTCGGCGCCTCGGGCCGCCAGGAGTGCCTGGACTACGTGGAAGAGCACTGGACCGACATGCGTCCGGCCAGTCTCCGCCGAGCGATGTCCCAGCACTGACACCCCTTCTGCGGCCCCGGGAACTGCTGGAACTGCCACGGCAGTTCCAGCAAACCCATTTCTGTAGACATTTTCCGAGGTGAACACCAGTGTCCGAAGCCCGCGTCGAACGCCGGCCCCTGTCCAATGCCCAGATGGGCATCTGGTACGCCCACCAGCTGGATCGGGCGGGAAGCACGTACAACGTCGCCGAATACGTCGACCTGCGCGGTCCGCTGGACCCAGCCCGCTTCGATGCGGCCTACCGGCAGCTGGTCGCCGAGCTGGAGAGCCTGCAGACGGTCGCGATCGTCGACGAGCACGGGCCGCAACTGGTGCGCGACCCGCGATTCCGGCCAGAGGTCACCCACCTCGACCTCACCGGTGAGAGCGACCCGGAGGCGGCGGCCCAGGACTGGATCACCGCCGAGCTCGGACGCAGCCGTGACCTCGCCACCGGTCCGCTCCACACCTACGCGCTGTTCAAACTGGCCGACAGCCACTACCGGTGGCTCCGCAGCTACCACCACATCCTGATCGACGGGCACACCGCCGTGCTGATAGGCCAGCGAATGGCCCACCTCTACAACGCCCTGGGCCAGGGAGCCGAGTTCCCGGAGCCCCTCCTGCTCTCCGACGAGGCGCTGGTGGAGGAGGAGCGGGCGTACCGCGCCTCCCCCGAATTCGCCGCGGACCGGCAGTACTGGCTCGACAAGCTCGCCGGGCGGCCCGCCCCGGTGCGCCTGGAGGGCACCCCCGGCTCGGCCGACCGAGCCGGGGGCCTGCCGTTCCTGCGCCAGAGCGAGTACCTGTCGGCGGAACGGGTCGGCCGGCTCAAGGTGCTGGCGCGCAGCCTGGGCACGCACCCGTCCACGGTGCTCACGGCGATGTCCGCGGCGTACTTCCACCGTACCGCCGGCGAACAGGACCTGGTGCTGGGCTTCGCCGTGGCCGCCCGGGTCACCAAGACCGCGCGCCTGGCGCCGGGGTTCGCGTCCAACATCCTGCCGCTGCGGTTCGACGTGTCACCGGAGTCGACGCTCCGTCAGCTTTCGTCGGTGGTGGCCGGCGAGCTGCGCGGTGCGCTGAGGCACCAGCGCTACCGGCACGAGGACCTGCGCCGCGACCTCGGCCTGACGGGAACCGATGAGAGCGTCCTCGGGCCGACGCTCAACATCATGCTGTTCGACCACTCCTACCCGTTCGACGGGATCCAGGCCGAGGTCACCAACCTCGCGCTCGGTCCGCTGGACAGCTTCTCGGTCGCCGTCTTCGAGCGGGGCGAGCAGGGCTGGCGGTTCGACTTCGACGCTGCCCTGCGGGTACTGGGCGAGGACGACCTGGCCACTCACCGCAAGCGGTACATCGCGCTGATCGGCGAGCTGCTCGACCATCCCGACCGGCCGGTGGGCGAGTTCGAGCTGCTGACCGATCGGGAGCGGCGGCTGGTCCTGGAGGACTGGGTCGGCCGGTCCGCCCCCGAGCCGCAGGGCAGCCTCGTCGAACTCTTCGAAGCGCAGGCGGCCCGCACCCCGGCGGCCGTCGCGGTGGTCGCCGACGGGACCGAGCTGAGCTACGCGGAGCTGAACGCGCGCGCCAACCGGCTGGCCCGGAGGCTGCGGGCACTGGACACCGCCCCGGAGGAGGGCGTGGCGATCCTGCTGGACCGCTCGCCGGAGCTGGTGGTCGCGGTGCTCGCGGTACTCAAGGCGGGCGGCTGCTACGTGCCGTTGGACGCCCGCTACCCGCTGGGGCACCGCACGCTGATCGCCGCTGAGACCGGCGCCCGCGTGGTGCTGACCGACCGTACGCTGGCCGACGAGGCCGACCGGCTGGGCCTGTCCACCGTGCTCGTCGACGAGGAGTCGCCCTCCGACGACGACGACCTGGAACTGCCGCTGGTACCGGGCCAGTTGGCCTACGTGATGTACACCTCCGGCTCGACCGGGCAACCCAAGGGCGTCGCGGTGAGCCACCACGACGTCGCCCAGCTGGCCCTGGACGGCCGCTGGACCGGCGGCGCGCACCGGCGCGTGCTGCTGAACTCCTCCCCCGCCTTCGACGCCGCCACCTACGAGCTGTGGGTGCCGCTGCTGTCCGGCGGCACCGTGGTGGTCGCCCCGCCCGGCACGCTGACGCCGGCCGAGCTGGAGCAGGTGCTCACCGAGCACCGGGTCACCGCACTGTGGCTCACCGCCGGCCTCTTCGACCTGGTCGCCGAGGAGCGCCCGACCGCGCTCGCCGGGGTCCGTGAGGTGCTGGCCGGCGGCGACGTGGTCCCGCCGGCCGCTGTCGCCCGCGTCCAGGCCGCCTGCCCCGGCACCCGGGTGGTCATCGGCTACGGGCCGACCGAGACCACCACCTTCGCGACCTGCGCCGACCTGCCGGTACCCGAGGCCGGCGCGTCGGCCGCCCGGACGCTGCCGATCGGCCGCCCGCTCGACAACACCCGGGCGCTGGTCCTCGACACCGCCCTGCGCCCGGTCGCCCCCGGCGCGGTCGGCGAACTGTATGTCGCGGGCGCGGGTCTGGCGCGCGGCTACTGGCAGCGCCCGGGCCTGTCCGCCGAGCGCTTCGTGGCCTGTCCGTTCGGCGCGCCGGAGGAGAGGATGTACCGCACCGGCGACCTGGTCCGCTGGAACCACGACGGCGAGCTGGAGTACGTCGGCCGCGCCGACCAGCAGGTGAAGATCCGCGGTTTCCGGATCGAGCTCGGCGCGATCGAGACCACCCTCGCCCGGCACCGGACGGTCGCCCAGGCCGCCGTCGTCGCCCGCGAGGACCGCCCCGGCGACAAGCGGCTGGTCGCCTACGCCGTCCCGTCCGCCGGCGCCGTCGTCGACCCGGTCGAACTGCGAGCCTTCGCGGGCACCGAACTGCCCGAGTTCATGGTGCCCGCCGCCATCGTCGTCCTGGACACCCTCCCCCTGACCGGCAACGGCAAGGTCGACAAGCGCGCCCTGCCCGCCCCCGACTTCACCGCCGAGAGCAGCGGCCGCGCCCCCCGCACCCCCAACGAGGAACTGCTCTGCGCCCTCTTCGCCGACGTCCTCGCCCTCCCCCGCGTCAACCCCGAGGACTCCTTCTTCGACATCGGCGGGGACTCGCTGAGCGCGACCCGGCTGGCCGGACGAGTCCGCGCCGTGTTCAACACCGAACTGACGATCCGCGAGCTCTTCGAAACCCCGACCGTCGCCCGACTGGCCATCGTCCTGGACCGCGCCCCCGGCGACAGCGCCCGCCCGGCGCTCGGCGCGGCCGAACGCCCCGAGGCCGTCCCGCTCTCCTTCGGGCAGCAGCGGCTCTGGTTCCTCAATCGGCTCGAAGGCCGGACGGCGACCTACAACGTCCCGATGTGGCTGCGGCTGCACGGCCCACTCGACCGACAGGCCCTGGCCGCGGCCTTCACCGACCTGGTCGGGCGCCACGAGAGCCTGCGCACCGTCTTCCCGGACGTCGGCGGCGTCCCGTCCCAGGTGATCCTCCCGCCCGAAGCCGCCACGCCGAGGCTCGACCCCGTCGAGATCCGCGAGGCGGACCTCGCCGAGGCCCTCAAGGCGGCGGCCTCCGAAGGCTTCGACGTGTCGTACGAGACCTCGCTGCGGGCCCGGCTCTTCGAGCTCGCACCGCAGGACCACGTCCTCCTGCTCGTGCTCCATCACATCTCCGGCGACGGCTGGTCCCTCGCTCCGCTCGGCAAGGACCTGGCCACCGCGTACGAGGCCCACTGCCGGGGCTCGGCACCGACCTGGGCGCCGCTGCCGGTCCAGTACGCCGACTACACGCTGTGGCAGCGGGCTCTGCTGGGCGAGGAGGACGACCCCGACAGCCTGCTGAACCGGCAGATCGCCCACTGGGTCACGGTCCTGCGGGACCTGCCCGAGGAACTGGACCTGCCCACCGACCGCCCCCGTCCCGCGCAGCCCAGCCACCGCGGCTCGACCGTCCCGATGCGGATCTCCCCCGAACTCCACGGCAGGCTGCTGGCCTTCGCCCGGGAGACCCAGGTCAGCCCGTTCATGGTCCTGCACGCCGGCCTCGCCGCGCTGCTGACCCGGCTCGGCGCGGGTGGCGACGTCCCGATCGGCACACCGGTCGCCGGGCGGACCGACACCGCGCTCGACGACCTGGTGGGCATGTTCGTGAACACGCTGGTGCTGCGCACCGACACCAGCGGCGATCCGACCTTCCGCGAACTCGCGCACCGGGTCCGGGAAACGGACCTCGCCGCCTACGCACACCAGGACGTGCCCTTCGAGCGGCTGGTCGACATCGTCAACCCGGTTCGCTCCTCCGCCCGCCACCCGCTGGCGCAGGTGATGCTCTCACTGCAGAACATCACCCGGCCACAGCTCGAACTGCCGGGCATCCGCGTGGAGTCGGGGCCCGTGCAGATCGACGTCGCCAAGTTCGACCTGATCTTCTTCCTCAGCGAGCGCCCGACCGAGGACGGTACGGCCGGCGGCCTCGACGGCGAACTGGAGTTCACCCTCGACCTCTTCGACCGGACCACCGCCGAGGCGATCGCCGCTCGGTTCGTCCGGTTGCTCGAAGACGCCCTGCGCGACCCCGACCGGACCGTCGGCGAGCTCGCCGTACTCACCGAGCAGGAGCGGCGCCGGCTCCTGGAGGACTGGGCCGGGCGCACGGTCCCGACGCCGGGCGGCACCCTCGCCGGACTCTTCGAGGCCCAGGTGTCCCGCACCCCCGACGCCGTCGCCGTCCGCGAGGGCGACCTCCGGCTCACCTACACCGAGCTGAACGAGCGGGCCAACCGCCTCGCCCACCGGCTCATCACCCGCGGCACCGGACCGGAGAGCCGCGTCACCGTTCTGCTCGACCGCTCCGCCGACGTCGTCACCAGCGTCCTCGCCATCGTCAAGGCCGGCGGCGCCTACGCCCCCATCCACACCTCGTACCCGCCCGACCGGATGGCCTGGCTCACCGGCAACACCGGCGCCACCACCCTGGTGACCCACAGCACCACCGACACCGCCTGGCTCCCGGACGGTGCCACCACGCTCCACGCCGACGACCCCACCCTCGCCGAGGAGCCCGCCCACAACCCGGGCGTCCCCACCCAGCACACGCAACTCGCCTACATCATCCACACCTCGGGCTCCACCGGTCTGCCCAAGGGCGTCGCCGTCACCCACCAGGACGTCATCCAGCTCGCCCATGACACCCGCTGGCACGCGGCCCACCACCGCCTGCTGATGCACTCCCCCCACGCCTTCGACGCCTCCACCTACGAGATCTGGGTCCCCCTCCTCAACGGCGGCACCATCACGGTCGCCCGCCCCGGAACCCTCGACGCCCGGATCCTGCGGGAGACCGTTGACCAGCACGGCATCACCGCCCTCTTCCTCACCACCGCGCTCTTCAACCTCATCGCCGAGGAGGACCCGACCGCCTTCTCCGGGCTCCAGGAGGTCCTCACCGGCGGCGAGGCCGCCAACCCCAACGCCATGCGGCGCGTCCTGGCCGACAACCCCGACCTGGTCGTCGGGCACGTCTACGGGCCCACCGAGACCACCACCTACGTCACCCACCAACGCCTGGACGCCGGCCGGGAGGTCCCGCAGACCCCGCCGATCGGCACCCCTCTCGACAACTCCCGCGCCTACGTGCTGGACGCCCGGCTCGCCCTCTGCCCACCCGGCACCACCGGCGAGCTCTACCTCGCCGGAGCCGGTCTGGCACGCGGCTACTGGCAACGCCCCAGCCTGTCC
>NZ_JBHTWX010000124.1:0-27405 GCF_042792155.1 Kitasatospora sp. NPDC056651
CCGTCGGACCGGCCGCCCGGCGTTTGCGGTTCGGGAGAAGGGTCGATCTCCCGGCCTAGCGAGGGACGTCCGGGGTGAGGGCGAGGAGGGCGAGGTCGTCGGCGAGGAGGCCGGCGTAGTCGTGGACGTCCTGGGCGAGGAAGGAGACGACGCGGTCGGGGGCGGTGGTGCCGAGGGTGGCGAGGCGGGGGGCGAGGGGGTAGAAGGCTCCGGTGGCGTCGCGGGCCTCGCTGACGCCGTCGGTGTAGAGCAGGACGGTGTGGCCCGGGGGCAGGGCGACGGTGATCGTCTTGCTGCGGTCGTCGGAGGGGCCGAGGTGGCCGAGGCCGAGGGGGAGCTCGTCGGCGCAGGACACCGGGGCGATGCTACCGCCGCCGAGGAGCAGCGGGGTGGTGTGGCCGCGGTTGACGATCTCCACGCGGTCCGAGCCCGGCTGGTACTGGAGGAGGATGGCGGTGACGAACAGTTCGTCGTCGCCGCGCTCGGCGGCGTCGCGCAGCACCGCGCGGTCCAGCTGGTCGGCGAGGTCGACGAGGCCGGGGGTGTCGTGCGCGGTCGCCCGGAACGCGCCGAGGACGTCGGCGACGGTGCGGACCGCGCCCAGGCCCTTGCCGCGGACGTCGCCGAGCAGCATCCGCACGCCGAAGCGGGTGTCGCACACCTCGTAGAGGTCGCCGCCGACCAGGACGTCGGCCTGGGCGGGGCGGTAGAGGCCGGCCACCCGCAGGCCGCCGGGCCGTTCGGGCACCGGGCGCAGGACGGTGCGCTGCAGGGTCTCGGCGATCGTCCGGGCCTGGAGCAGGTTGCGGTTCTGCCGGGTGCGCTGCCAGGACAGCGCGGTGCCCATGATTCCGGAGAGCATGGTCGCGATGTAGACCCAGATGTGGTGCTGCTCGTTGACGTGGTGGGTGCGCAGCGCCAGGGCGAGCTGGAGCGCCAGGGAGCCGACGGTGGCGGCGGCGGTCACCGCCGGGCCGTAGCTGAACGCCGTCACCACGGGCAGCGCGGTCAGCAGGAATCCGGCGGCGACGGCGTCCGGGACGACGGCTTCGGCGACCAGGTCCAGCACCAGCAGGATCACCGGCAGCCAGGGGACCCACCGCGGCACCGTGGGCTCCAGCGCCGCGGGGCGTGGCGGGCGGGGTGCTGTGGGCACGGTGGGACCTCCTGGCAGGCGGCCGTTCCGGGTGATCGGTCCGGAATGGCCGGTTCAGTCCCACCATGTTCTCCCATGGACGGCCCGGCCACGCATGGCCGAACGTCCCGGCCTCCGGGGCCGGAGGAGCCAATTCCGGTCCCGGAAACCGCTGGCCGGCGCCCGGCCGGGCACCGTCAGTCATGGAGGCGTCAGCGGACGGTCACCGGCAGGGTGTCGAAGCCGCGCAGCACCAGGCGGTCGCGCCGGGTGGGGACGCCGCCGGGGGCGAGCCGGGGGAAGCGGTCGAGCAGGGCGGGCATCGCGACCTCGGCCTCCAGCCGGGCCAGCTGGGAGCCCAGGCAGAAGTGGGTGCCGCCGCCGAAGCTGAGCGGCTGGCTGTCGGTGCGGGTCGGGTCGAACAGTTCGGGGCGCTCGTACCGGGCCGGGTCGTGGTTGGCCGCGCCGATCAGCAGGGTCAGCCCGTGGCCGAGCGGGACGGGCAGGTCCTCGACGGCGAGGCCCTCCGCCAGCGCGACCCGCCCGGTGAGCTGGACCGGGGAGTCGAAGCGCAGCACCTCGTCGGTGAAGCCGGCCGGGGTGACGGCGCCGCTGCGCAGGGCGGCGGCGGCCTCGGGGTGGCGGAACAGCAGGGCGAGGCCGTTGCCGAGCAGGTTGGTGGTGGTCTCGAAGCCGGCCACCAGCAGCAGGACCAGGTTGGCCAGCAGTTCCTCGGCGGAGATCCGCTCGTCGTCCGCGTCGGCGGCGATCCGGGCCAGGTCGCTGACCAGGTCGTCCTGCGGACGGGCCAGTCGTTCGGCGGCCAGCTCGGTGAAGTAGTGGGACAGCTCGTCGGCGGCCTTGTCGCCGGCGGTCAGCTCGTCCGGGTCCTGGATGAACTCCAGGGCGACGGTCAGGTCGGAGGCGAGGCCGCGGAAGCGGTAGCGGTCCTCGTCGGGGACGCCGAGCAGCTCGCAGATCACCCCGACCGGCAGCCGGAAGGCGAGGGCGTCCATGAAGTCCACCGCGGAGCCGTCGGCGCCCTGTTCGGCCATGCCGTCCAGCAGCCGGTCGACCGCCGCCTCCACCGCCGGGCGCAGCGCGGCGACCCGGCGGGCGGTGAACACCGAGGCGATCAGCGAGCGGACCCGGGGCTGGTCGGGGGCGTTGCGCTGGAGGATCGAGCGGCCGAGCAGGGTGAGCGAGGAGTGCGAGCCGTACGCGGCGTCGAGGCCGGACATCATGTCGGCGGTCGCGACGCCGAAGGCGGGCGTGCGCAGCACCCTGTTGACCGCCGCGTAGCCGCTCACCAGGAACATTCCCGGCCCGGCCGGGGCCACCGGGCCCAGCGCCCGGGCCCTCGCGTACAGCGGGTACGGGTCGGCCGTCCCCTCCTTGCCCATCAGCTGCTCGATGATCGCCGCGCCGTCCATCCGGTGCCCCTCCTGAGATGACGATTCCTGGTGGGTGAACCGCCGGTGGGCGCGGTGGAGTTCCCGCGCGGACCGACTCGGGCGGCGCGGTGGGTCCCGGCGCGGCGGGTCCCGGGGCGTTGGGTCCCGGGGTGGTGGCGGGCGGCTCGGTAGGGTGGCCGGCATGGAGATCTGGATCAACCCGCGGTGCGGCAAGTGCCGGACCGCGCTCGGCGAGCTGGACGGCGCCGGAGTCGAGTACACCGTGCGGCGCTACCTGGAGGAGCCGCCCACCGCGGCCGAGTTGGAGCGGGTGCTGGAGCGCCTGGGCCTGGAGCCGTGGGACATCACCCGCACCGGCGAGCAGGTGGCGAAGGACCTGGGGATGAAGGACTGGGCCCGGGAGCCGGGTGACCGCGGCCGCTGGATCGCGGCGATGGCCGAGCACCCCCTCCTGATCCAGCGCCCGATCATCACCGCGGACGACGGGCACGCCGTCGTGGCCCGCACTCCTGAGGCGCTCAAGTCCGTTCTGCCGTAAGGCTGTTGCCCGGGCCGGTCAGTGGAGCCGGATCTTCTCCACCGGCCGGCCCGGGTGCCAGTTGTACACGAGCAGGTGGTCGCCCTCCAGGGCGGTGTGCACCACCTGGTCCAGCTCCAGCCGGAAGGCGTGGAACGGGGTGGGCGGCGGCTCGGGCAGGTCGGCGGCGAAGGCGGCGAGTTCGGTCTCGTCGGTGATCTCGACCGCCCGGCCGGCGACCTTGGAGTCCCCGCCGGCCATGGTCTCGTCCCCCGGGTGCGCGTGCAGCGCGAAGCGGGCGTCGCGCTGGAGGTCACGCGCCTTGACCGCGCCGTACATCGATCCGAGCCACAGGTCGGCGCCGACGAAGTCGACCTCCGTGCCGCTCACCCGCGGCGATCCGTCCTTGCGCAGCGTCGCCAGGACGTGGTGCTTGTTCGCCTCGAACCGGGCCCGGACCAGGGGCGCCAGGTCGGGGGCCTCGTCTTCGAAATCCTGCCAGGTGGCCATGGCGCCAGTCTGGCACCCGGCACCGACAACCGCCGGGCGTGCGGCACGGCGGTCGGCATCGGCGCCGGGCCGCTGTCGGTGCCGGGTGCCCGGTGCCCGGTGCCCGGTGCTCGGTGCCCGGTGCTCGGTGCTCGGTGCGAGACTGGCGGGGTGACCACCACGACCACGTACATCGCCTTCCTGCGGGCCGTCAACGTCGCCGGCCGGACGGTGCGGATGGAACGGCTGCGGGCTCTCTTCGCCGAGCTCGGGCTGGGGGACGTCCGCTCCTACATCCAGAGCGGCAACGTCTTCTTCACCACCGACGAGCCGGACCGCGCGGCGCTGACCGGGCGGATCGAGGAGCACCTGGAGCGGTCGCTCGGGTACCCGGTGCCGGTGCTGCTGCGGACGGTGGACGAGGTGGCCGAACTGCTCGCCGCCGAGCCGTTCCGGGGCATCGAGGTGACGCCGGACGTCCGGCTGGTCGTCGCCTTCCTCTCCGAGCCGCTGCCGGACGGGTTCGCCCTGCCCCACCGCTCGCCGAAGGGGGACGTCGAGGTGCTCGGCGCCGACCCGGGGGCGGCGTACGTCGTGATCCACCTCCGGGACGGCAAGTGGGTCACCAAGGACATGTTCGGCAAGGCCTACCGGGGGGCGGTCACCTCCCGGTTCCTGCACACCACGGAGAAGATCCTGGCCGCCGCGCGCAAGGCCTGACGACTCGTGAGCGCATCGGGACACACCGCCAGGAACCCGCCGGAGCACCATCCGGGACCCGCCGGAGCACCATCCGGGACCTGCCGGAGCACCCGCCGGGGGCGCGTGGAACCGCCCGGCCGGGCGGGGCGTCTGCACTGCCGTGACGCACGAACCCCGCGCCCGCGCCCGGCGCGACCTGGACAGCCGGAGTCGGCCGCGCCGAGAATTCGGCCATGACGCCTCCTGAGCTGCCCACCGGCGCGGTCCGGCCGACCGACGCGGTCCGGCCCTCCGACGCCGAACGGGAGCAGGCGCTCGGGATGCTGCGGGACGGCGCGGGCAGCGGGCGGCTCTCGCACGACACCTTCCTCGGCCGGATGGACGTCGTCCTCCAGGCCACCAGCCGCGGCGAGCTGGACGCGGCGGTGGCCGGGCTGCCGACCGGCGGGCCGGTCGAGCGCTTCGTGCTGCGCACGGTCGGTCGGGCCTCCGCCTTCGGCGGCCGGCTGAACCGCGCCTGGCGCACCGAGCGGCTGCCCGGACTGAGCCTGCCGCAGGCCGGGGCCGGGCAGTTGACGATCGGCCGGCTCCCCGGCTCGGGGCTGCGGCTGCACGACGCCTCGGTGTCCCGGAACCACGCCCAGCTGCGGCACGAGGGGGACGGCTGGGTGCTGTACGACCTCGGATCGACCAACGGCACCCATGTCAACGGGCGCCGGATAGCGGGCGGCGTACGGGTCCGGCCGGGCGACCAGGTGCGCTTCGGGAACCTGGAGTTCCGGCTCGCCGCGCTCTGACCCGGCCCGGAATCCGGGCCCGGGAGAACCGGCCTCGGGAGAACCGGCTTCAGGGGAACCGGCCGCGGGAAACCCGTGCCCGAGACGGCCGGACCCGCCTCTCCCCGGTCAGTGCGGGAACTGCCGGGGCGGCCGCTGCCGGGGCAGCTCGTCCTGGAACTCCGCGATGACGGTGGCGATCTGACGGGTCATCACCGTGCGTTCCAGCCGGTCCAGGTACCGGTTCTCGGCGGCCAGCGCCTCGACCGTGACGCCGAAGTAGAGCGTCATCAGCGGATTGACGAAGAGCTTCTCGCCCTTGGTCCGGTCGGTGAAGCGGACGTCGCCGAACCGGCCGCGCAGCGCCGCCGCCACCGAGCCGTTGACGATGCTGGGGTGCTCCGGGAAGGCGGCCCGGGCGTGCTCGACGGCGTCCAGGTAGAGCACGCCCTCCCGGCTGTCGCTCGGGATGGAGAAGGCGCCGAGGTAGCCGCCGGCCCGGTCGATCGCGGCCAGGTTCTCCAGCACCAGCGAGTGGTTGACGCCGTGGTAGGCGTCGATGCCGAACCCGAGGCAGGCGACCAGCCGCTCGGGCACCTCGGACAGGCCGGCCACCGCCGCCAGGCTCGCCATGTCCTCCTCCGGCGTGCCGAGTCCGGCCTCGTCGCCGCGCATCAGGATGTCGGTGCCGCCGTCCACCAGCAGGATCGCGTCCACGCCCAGGCGGGCGACCAGCGTACGGTAGGCCTCGCGCAGCGGCTGCACGCCGACCGTCGGGAAGGCCCAGACGGTGTCGGGCATCCGGTGCCGGTGCAGCCAGCGGGCCAGGGTGCGCTCCGGGAAGTAGCCCTCGGGGGCGGCGGTGTCCGGTCCGATCCGGGCCACGTCGGGCTCCGCCCAGACCTCGGAGGGCAGGCCGTAGAGGTGGGTGAAGGAGAGGTTGGCCAGGTGCACCTCCTTGCCCGCGGCCCGCAGGGCGAGGGCGATCGGCAGCCCGGCGTACACGTCGAACCCACCGCCGGCACCGGCGATCAGGACGCGATCGGCGGCCAGCAGCCGGGTGATCAGCGGTGGTTGCAGCAGAGAAGTCACCGGCGGACGGTAGCAGGACGGTGGCACCGGCGGCCCGGGGTTTGTCGGTGGCGGGTGCGAGGATCCCGGCATGACCGAGGAGACGGCTCTCACCCCCGACATGCTGCGCGAAGCCCGGGAACTGGCCCGCGAGCTGATCCGGTGCGGCTTCCAGGAGCCGGACGAGATAGCCGAGTCCCTGGTCGAGGTCCTCGACGGCCGGGGACTCACCGAGGAGGAGGCGGAGCGGATCGTCGCTCCGCTGTGGACCGAACGGCTGGCCGAACAGGAGGCGTGGCCGGAGACCACCGACGTGGACCGGCTGGCGGACGCCTTCGACGCGTTGGAGGACCAGGGCGTCGTCGCGGCGATGGACTTCACCTGCTGCACGGGCTGCGGCTACGCGGAGATCGGCGGCGAGGCCGGGGAGGGTTCGGTCGGCTTCGTCTTCTTCCACCAGCAGGACACCGAGGCGGCGGCGGCCGGGCGTGGACTGATGCTGCGCTACGGCGGGTTCCGGGCCGGGGAGGAGGCCGCGGAGGTGTCGGAGCGCCGGACGGTGGAGGTCGGGAGGGCCGTGGTCGCCGCGTTGGCCGCGGTCGGGCTTCCGGCGGAGTGGGACGGTTCGCCGCACACGGCGATCCGGGTCGCCCCGCTGGAGTGGCTCAACCGCCTGCCGCACTGACGGCGGTCCCGGCCGGAGCCGACGGGGACCGAGGCCGGACGGCATGCGCCGGAGGCTCGTGCCGCGCGCGCGGATCACCAGCCCGCGAAAGCGCCCGAGAGCGCCCCGAAAGCACCGGGAGAACACCGGGAGAGCACCGGGAGAGCACCCCGGAGTCAGTCGGCGATGGCCCCCAGGCCGCCGAAGCCGGCACCGGCGGCACCGGCGGCGCCGCCCGAACCGTCCCCCGGCCCCCACAGCGACGAGGTGCAGCGCTGGTAGGTCGTGTGCCAGTGCGGCCAGTTGCGGGCGACGTCGTCGTCGCACTCGGCCAGCAGCCGCTCGACCGTGCCGGGCTCCACGCCCTCCAGCAGCCAGGCCAGCGCGTCCGGCAGGCCCGGGCCGTCGGCCAGGCGCAGCAGGTCCAGCAGCTCGCCCAGCCCGCCGAGCCGGGAGCCGTCCGTGATCACCCGCTCCATCCGGGGCAGCAGCTGCCGCTCCTCGATCCGCAGGTGGGTCTCCAGTCGGGCCGCCAGGTCCTCCATCGCGTACGCGACCGGCCAGGCACTGCCGGCGTCCCGGCTGGCGATCCGCACCAGGGTGGTGACCCGGGTGAAGGAGTGGTCCAGGTTGTGGTGGTCGTCCTCCAGCCAGTTGAGCAGCAGCCGCAGCTCGGGCGCGAAGCGGCGCACGATCGGCCAGAGCCGGGTGTCCTGCTGCTCGTGGTGGCAGGTGAGCATCGCGGTCATGAAGTTCCAGTGCCGCAGCAGCGCCTCGCCCTTGTGGTCCTCGCCGGGCTGGAGCAGCCGCAGTGCGGTGGGCAGTCGGGCGAGGTCCCGGCGCATCGCGGCGTGCACCAGGCGCAGCCCGGCGAACCGCAGGGTGGCCGGCTCCTCGGCCACGGCCCGCCCGTACGCGTCCGTGCTCTGGGAGTCGGCTCCGGGCTGGCCCTGGACGGACACGGTGGGGGCGGACAGGGACACCAGGTGGATGGGCATGGCACTCTCTTCACGGCTTGGGGCACGGCGGGTGGCGGCGGCCGGTCGAGGACCGCCCCAGCCAAGGTGCTCGCAGTCGATCAGAAGCGAATCAATGTCCGATTGACGCGCAGGTCACGGGCCTGCGGACAGTCGGTCGACGGGCGGGCGCCGGGGGCCGTCGACGGCCCTCGGCGCCCGCACGGGGACCGTCGAAGCCCCCCGGCGCCCGCCCCGGAAAGCCGGAACCGCCGGTGCCGGGAGCGTTGAACGCCTTCCGGCACCGACGGTTCGGGTGCGGGTCCGGGTGCCTCAGTCGGCGGCCGGCCCCGCCAGGTGGGCGGTGAGCCACACCAGGGTGTCCGGGATCATCTTCTTGAAGTCCGAGGTCAGGTGCTTGCCGCCGGCCTGCTCGTGGTACTCCAGGCTCACCGGCGGCACCGCCTTCTCCACCCAGCTCTTGACCACCTTGGTCTCGTACGGGTTGGCGCCGCCCGCGGTGACCAGCATGCTCACGTCGGCCTTGCCCTGGGCGACCAGCAGGTCGGGGTTGTTGGCCGCCTTCTCGGCGTCGTGGCCCTTCCACAGCAGCGAGTCCGGTATGAAGTAGCCGTCGATCGGGACGGCCGCCTTGTAGACCTGCGGGTACTGGAGGGCGAGCTTGGCGCTGCAGAAGCCGCCGGTGGAGGCGCCCATCACGCCCCAGCCGTCCCGGCCCTTCACGGTGCGGAAGTTGGCGCGGACGAAGTCGGGGAGGTCCTCGGCCATCCAGGTCGCCATCTTCGGCTGGCCCGGGATGTCGGAGCAGTCCAGCGCGTTCTTCTCGTCGCTGTTGAAGTTCTGCACCGGCATGATCATGATGAACGGGTGGGACTTGCCCTCCTTGACCAGCTTCTCGTTCTCCTCCTGGATCGGCAGCTGGTTGTCGGTCCAGGTGTTGTAGCCGTTGCTCTGGCCGCCCGCGAAGAGGGTGAGCACCGGGAAGCCGGTCTTGGCGAACTTGGGGTCGTTGTACTCGGGCGGCAGCCAGACCCAGACCTTGCCGGCGACGCCGGACTTCGCCCCGGTGACGGTGGTCATCATGATCGGTCCGGCGGTGGTGTCCCGGGACTTGGACAGGTTGGCGGCGGGTCCGGCGGGCATCAGCACCTTGCCGCCGGCGGCCGGGGTCGTGCCGGTCGCGGACGGGGTGGCGCCGGTGGCGCTCGGACTGCCCGCGGAGCTGCTGCTCCCGGCCGGGGTGTTCGCGGCCACGTGGTCCCCCTTCCCACCGCCGGAACTCCCGCAGGCCGCGAGCGAGGCGGCCAGGGCGAGCACGGCGGCGCCGGACAGGACGGCACGGGAACGGGACGACTGCCTAAGCACGGTGAGGACTCTCCGACCGATGACGCACCCGGTCCGTCTGACCGGGCGGCGGCCCCCCGGTGGGGCCGGACAGGCCCAGGGGCACAGCGCTGGCGCGTCCCCCGGGAATGATGGCGTGCCGCCCTCGCGGGGGGCGCGCGTTCCTGCGATCTTATGACGTGGACCGGGGCGGGCCGGTTGCGCGGCGGCCACCGGAAATCCAATGTTTGTTCGCGATCAGGTAAAAGCCTTCACCCGATCCCGCCGTTCGGCGGGGGCCGGTCGGCGGGGGCCACCGGCGGGCGTCCGTCGGACCGTCCGGATTTTGGATGCTTTGACCAGTGACGACGGCCCGCCGGTCCGCGACGATCACTCCGGGTGCGACCGGAACAGTCATCGAGGAGGGTGCCATGAACCAGCGGATCGCCGTCGTCACCGGGGCCGGGAGCGGCGTCGGCCGGGCCGTGGCGGTGGAACTGGCCGCGGCCGGGTGGCGGACGGTGCTGGCCGGCCGGCGGCCCGGGCCGCTGCACGAGACCGCCCGGCGCTGCGCCGCCCCGGCCGACGCGGTGCCGACCGACGTCACCGACCCGGCCGCGGTGGACGCGCTGTTCGCCGCGGTCGCCGAGCGCCACGGCCGGGTGGACCTGCTGTTCAACAACGCCGGCGCCTTCGGCCCGGCCGTCCCGGTGGAGGAGCTGGCGGTCGAGGACTGGCGGGCCGTGGTCGACCTCAACCTGACCGGCGCCTTCCTCTGCGCCCGGGCCGCGTTCCGGCAGATGAAGGCCCAGGACCCGCAGGGCGGCCGGATCATCAACAACGGCTCGATCTCCGCGCACGTCCCGCGCCCGCACTCCATCGCCTACACCGCGACCAAGCACGCCGTCACCGGTCTGACCAAGTCGCTCTCCCTGGACGGCCGCCCGTACCGGATCGCCTGCGGGCAGATCGACATCGGCAACGCGGCGACCGACCTGACGGCGGCGATCGGCGCGGGCGCCCGGCAGGCGGACGGCCGGATCGTCCCCGAGCCGACCATGGACGTGGCCGACGTGGCGCGCACCGTGCGGCACATGGCCGGGCTGCCGCTGGAGGCCAACGTGCAGTTCGCCACCGTGATGGCGACGGCCATGCCGTACGTCGGCCGGGGGTAGCCGCCCGGCCACCAGCACCCGGGGGCCCCGGTCGACCGCCGCCGACCGGGGTCCCCCGGGAATCCATGGGCCGAGCCCGGCCGGACACGGCCGGACACCGCCGGACACCGCCGGACACCGCCGGACACGGCCGGACACCGCCGGACACGACCGGGCCCGACCGAACCCTGCCGCCTACGGCCGCCAGGTGTCGTTCAGCGTGACCACCCCGCCCGAGGTCACCGTGGCCGTGCGGTTGGCCCCGGACTCCCAGGTCACCGCGCCGCCGGCGTCCTTGCGGACGTACTTGTACTGGAAGGACGTGCCGCCCGGCAGCGACAGCGCCAGCGACCAGACCGGGTAGCCGGCCGAGGACAGCGGCAGCGCCTTGGCCGGGTCCCAGCCGCCGAGCGCCGCGACGTCGCCGACCACGTAGAGGTTCTGCCCGGCGGTGGTGGTGGCGTTGACGTTGAACGAGGCGCCGGAGACGCTCGTGCCGGACGGGACGTACAGCGCGACCGCGTCGCCCGCGCCGACCGTCGCGGTGAACTGCCCGTTGGCGCCCACCTGGTACGTCGGGCCGGTGCAGCCGCCGCCCGCCTGCGGGTCGCCGTGCTGGACGTCGCAGTAGGTGCCGGCCGGCAGTCCGGTCTGGAAGCTCCGGGTGATCGCGCCGCTCTCGTGGTTGATCGCGACGTACCCCTTGTTACCGCGGCCGAAGGCGATCGCGTTGCCGCCGTTGGACCACCAGTCCGTCACACCGGTGCCCGCGACCGCGTTGCGGAAGCCGACCATGTTGGCGACCTGCCGCCAGGCGTGGGTGCAGTTCCACCCGTCCTGGTAGCAGGCCTTGACGGTGCCGCCGTTCGGCGGGCCGTCGTCCTTGTTGGTGAAGGAGTAGCCGGAGTGGATGTTGGGGGAGCCGTACGGCGAGGCCAGCAGGAAGACGTTGGCCAGCGTGTAGGTGTTGCCGTAGGTGTAGTTGAGGGTGGAGCCGTTGCGCTCGGTGTCCCAGTTGTCGAGGAAGGTGCGCGCCTGGCCGCTCGGCAGGTAGCCCCAGGAGGCGCCCCAGCCACTGAGGTTGGCGAGCTTGTCGCTGGTGAACATCCGCTTCAGGTCGGTGCCGACCCGGAACTCGTCCACGTCGCCGGTGCCGGTGTACTCGGTGGGCTGGATCGGCTCGCCGGCGCCGTAGATGACCTCCTGCACCCAGTAGGCCTTGGGGTTGGCCGTCTTGGCCTTGATCGCGGCGAGGTCGGTGGCGGCGATGTGCTTGGCGGCGTCGATCCGGTAGCCGTCGACGCCGAGCGAGGACAGGTCGTCCAGGTAGTGCGCGATGGTGGTCTGGACGTACGCGCTGCCGGTGTCCAGGTCGGCGAGGTCGACCAGTTCGCAGTTCTGGACGTTGCCGCGGTCCTGGTAGTTGCTGATCGCCTGGCGGCAGGAGTGGAAGTCCTGGTTCTGGTAGGTGCCGGGGTAGTTGTACTTGGTGTACGCGGTACCGCCGGTGCCGGTGCCGGAGCCCGCCGACATGTGGTTGACCACCGCGTCGGCGATGACCTTGACCCCGGCCGCGTGGCAGGTGGCGACCATGTTCCTGAAGGAGGTGCGGTCGCCGAGCCGCCCGGCGATCTGGTAGCTGACCGGCTGGTACGAGGTCCACCACTGCGCGCCCTGGATGTGCTCCTGCGGTGGCGAGACCTCGACGAAGCCGTAGCCCTTGGGGCCGAGGGTGGAGGTGCAGGCCTGGGCGACGGAGTCGAAGCGCCACTCGAAGAGGGTGGCGGTGACGTCCTTGCCGCCGTTGGCGGGCGGGGCGGCCTGCGCGGCGGGGGCGCCGAGGGAGGTGGCGAGCGAGAGCGCGAGCGCCGCGGAGGCGGCGAGCGCGCCGGCCGCGCGGGCGGGCCGGCGGGCGGGGGCGGTGGTGACCACGTCGTCTCCTGAGGGTGGCTGGGGGTGGGGCAGCCGGAGGGGGCGAAGAAGACTGCATGAAGTTTCTGCAACTTGCCGGAAACTTGCAGCGCTGAACCTAGAGGCGCCCGGAGGGGCCGTCAAGACTTTGCTCACGCCTCAGGAGATACGTTTCTGCATCACCCATCGCCACGGGATGCGCCGAGGGACACGACAAGGGCCCGGCAGCCGTGGCTGCCGGGCCCCTCACCTGTCCTGGTTCACCGGTCCCTCAGGGGCCGGTCCGGGCTCAGCCGGTCTGGACCGAGGTGTCGTCGATCACGAAGCTGGTCTGGAGCGAGACGTCCTCGGTGCCGGTGAAGCTCACCGTGACCGTCTGGCCCGCGTAGGACGACAGGTCGAAGGTCCGCTGCTGGTAGCCGGCCGCCGCGTCCAGGTTGGAGTAGGTCTTCAGGGTGGTGCCGTTGACCGCCACGGTCAGCTTGTCGTAGGCGGTGGTGGTCGACGTCTCCGCCGTGTCGATGTGCAGCCAGAAGCTCAGCGTCGCCTTGCAGCCGGCCGGGATGGTCACCGTCTGGGACAGCCCGTCGCTGTGCGAGGAGCCGTAGCCGTCCAGCCACGCCTTCCACGAACCGCCGTGGGCCGGCTGCGAGGCGCTGCTGTCCACCACGCCGCTGGACGCCGTCCACGGGGCGGCGGAGCCGGTCTCGAAGCCCGCGTTGCCCAGCAGCTGCGCCGGGGTGCAGCTGCCGCCGCCGGTGGAGACGGTCCAGGTGAAGCTGGTCGCTCCGGTCTTGCCGGCCGCGTCCTTCGCCGTGACGGTCACGCTGTAGGTGCCCGCGGTGGAGGCGGTACCGGTGATCGCGCCGGAGGAGGAGATCGACAGGCCGGTGGGCAGGCCGGTCGCGGTGTAGGTCAGCGGGGCGGTGCCACCGGTGGCGTTGATCTGGAGGTTGACCGCGCCGCCGACGGCGGTGGACTGGTTGCCCGGGTTGGTGACGGTGACGCCGCCCGAGGGCGCCGTACCGACGTTGACGCCCGCCCAGGCGGTGCTGACCGCGGTCAGCTCGGCGCTGCCGGCACCGTACAGGTCGGTGGCCGCCTTCTCCGTCGCGGTGCGCGCCGCGGCGTAGTTGGTGCTGGAGGTCATGTAGGTGGTCAGCGCGCGGTACCAGATGGCCGCGGCCTTGTCCCGGCCGATGCCGCTGACCGTGATGCCGCCCTGGGTCGGCGAGTTGTAGCTGACGCCGTTGATCACCTTCGAGCCGCTGCCCTCGGCCAGCAGGTAGAAGAAGTGGTTGGCGACGCCGGACGAGTAGTGGACGTCCTTGTTGCCGACGGTCGAGGACCAGTAGTCGGCCGAGGCGCCGTCCTTGGAGGGCTGGTCCATGTAGCGCAGCGGGGTGCCGTTCCCGTTGATGTTGATCAACTCACCGATCAGGTAATCGGGGTTGTCGGTCGGGATGTTGGCGTAGAACTCGACCATGGTGCCGAAGATGTCCGAGGTGGCCTCGTTGAGGCCGCCGGACTCGCCGGAGTAGGTCAGGTTGGCGGTGGCCGCGGTGACGCCGTGGCTCATCTCGTGGCCCGCGACGTCCAGCTCGGTGAGCGGCGCGGTGTTGTTGCTGCCGTCGCCGTACGTCATGCAGAAGCAGGAGTCGTCCCAGAACGCGTTCACGTAGTTGTTGCCGTAGTGGACGCGGCTGTAGGCACCGACACCGTCGTTGCGGATGCCGTTGCGGCCGAAGGTGTTCTTGTAGTAGTCCCAGGTGGCCGCGACGCCGAAGTGGGCGTCGACCGCGGCGGACTCGCCGTTGCTGACGGTGCCGTCACCCCAGGTGTCGGTCGACTTGCTGTACAGCGTGCCCGCGCCCGAGGTCCCGTGGTTCAGGTTGGTGGTGTACATCCCACCGCGGGTGCCGTCCTTCAGCTGGTAGGACGAGCCGGACTGGGTGGTGCCGATGGTGACGTTGCCGACGAAGACGCCCTTGCCGGAGCCGGTCTCGATGCCGTCCCACTGCTGGATGACCTGGCCGCTGGTGGCGTCGGTGACCACGTGCATCTTGCTCGGGGTGCCGTCGGACTTGGTGGAGGAGACGACGGTCTCCCAGGCGAGCCGCGGGTTGTTGTCCGAGGCCCAGACCACCAGGCGCGGCGCGGTGTCGACCGCGGCGCCCGACCCGGCGGCGAGCGCGGCCGACTGGGCGGCCGGCGCGGCCAGCTTCGGCGTGGTGCTCACGCCGTTCAGGGAGGCGGTGCTGGCCCGGTCGACGCCCTTGGTGGCACCGGTGGGCGCCTGGTGCACCACCAGGTCCCCGCCCAGGACCGGCAGTCCGTTGAGGGTGCGCTCGTACCGCAGGTGACGGGTGCCGTCCGCGTCCTGGAAGACGTCCTTGGTGACCAGCTTCTCCTCGCCGCCCAGCCCGAGGCTCTGGGCGAGGGCGGTGGTCTGCTGGTTCGCGGTGGAGATCAGCTGGGCACGGGTCGCCTGCTGGGCGGCGACGGCGGTCGGCGCGTCCGGCGTGGCCGCCTGGGCGATCACCGGTATGCCGGTGACCAGCAGCGCGGTGGAGGCGGCCAGGACGACCGCCGCCTTCCGGGCGTGAGCGTAACGGGACATGCGGACTCCTTTTCCGACCGGCGCCGGGTCGCGCCGGTGGAGAGAAAACCTGGGCCGCGGGGTCGCGGCGCAGTGGGGGCCCCCGCCGGGTACGACGGGAGTGCGGATGCGGTGCTCACAACTCGTTGCAGGGTCGGGACGCGCTGCACCTGAACTGGACCGGCCGCACCGGGGGGTGGGGCCCCCTCGTCTACAGCCGGGGGAATCGTGGCAGCAAACCAGCCGTTGATGACAGATGCATGCCACGGATTGGCCGATTCATTACCGAAACCGTATGCACGACGGCATGTCAGTTGTGTTACCCGACTGCGAACTCGTGAACACGGTTTTCATGGCCGGGTGCAAAGTTCGATCACTACCGGCGGTCGGTGACCAGCACTCAGGGCCGCCGCCCGCACCTCCGGGCGGCCGGCGGCGCCCGGCAGAGCCGACACATCACAGTTCCGGCCGTGCCACCGGAGCTTTCCGGCCATTGTGCGTCCGGATCGGAACCGGAACGGACCGGGCTCCGTCCCACCGGATCGTGGTACGGAGCCCGGAGCGTCGTCCCGGTACACGTACCGGTGTTGGACGGAGCGTCGGCGCTGGACGGAGCGTCAGTGCTGGACGAACACCGCCACGGTGCGGCCCGGCACGGTGAAGGTGCCGGTCGCGGCGTCGAAGCCGGAGCGCTTCACCACCTGGTCCGCGCCGCCCGCCTGGACGGGGTGCAGCGCCTGGCCGGTGCCCTTCAGCCCGGACACGGTCTGCGCCTGCGCCGTGGGCGTGGCGTTGAAGACCACCGTGACGCCCTTCTCCGCCCCCGCCAGCCCGGTGCCGTCCAGGTGCAGGGTGATCACTCCGGGGGTCTCACCGGCGGTGCCGGAGAGCGGGTAGGAGAGCCGCTGCTGGACGGCCGCCAGGGTCGGCAGCGAGAACAGCGGCGAGGACCGCTTGATCCGCAGGAACTCCTGGTACTGCGCCGAGGCCGCCCGGATGTCCACCGCGCCGACCGTCAGCGCCGGATCGCCGAGCAGGGACTGCGCGGTCGGCCACAGCTCCTGGTTGTCCTTGGCCGGCGGCAGGCCGCGACCCCAGCCGTTGCCCTCGACAGCCCCCGTCGACGGATCGGGCCAGTGGATCGCGTTGAACCAGTCCCCCGAGTCGTAGGAGTTGGAGTCGAGCGACTTGGAGCGCAGCAGGTCGCTGCCGGCCTGGGCGAAGCCCGCGCCCTGGGTGAGCGCGGTCAGCGAGAGCCCGAACGCCTGCATCCGGGCCCGGTCGGCGGGCGCGGTGCCGGTCGGCAGCTTGTACGCGAGCGCGTCGAAGAGGTCGGTGTTGTCGTGGGCGTCCACGTACTCCACCGCCTCGCCCGGCTTGGCCGCGTACCCGGTCGGGGCGCCGTTGTAGTCGACCTGGGCGCCGGTGACGGGCTTTCCGGAGCTGTCGTTGAAGGAGTAGCCGGCCAGGTTGCCGGTCAGCCCGACCTTCACCTGGTCCATCTGGTGCAGCAGCCGCGCCTTCTGCTCCTCCGGGGTGCCGTTGGCGGGCGAGCCGTTCGGGTCGGTGTACAGACCCGAGGCGAAGCCCTGCTGCGGGGCGGAGTTCAGCATGAAGTTGCCGCCGCGGGCGGCGTCCCGGATCCGGTCGTCGAAGGTGGCGATGCCGGTGCCGGCCATGTTGACCTGGGTGGCCTGCTCGAAGCGGGCGTTGTCGGCGACCACGCCGAAGTTCCAGCCCTCGCCGTACAGGAAGACGTTCTTGCCGTCCACGCCGTCCGAGGCCGGCGTCATCTTCCGCAGCGCGGCCTGCACGTCCAGCATGGTGGACTTCGGGTCCAGGCCCATCAGGTCGAAGCGGAAGCCGTCGACCTTGTACTCCCGGGCCCACAGCGTCACCGAGTCGACCACCAGCCGGTTCATCATGGCGTGCTCGGGTGCCGTGTCGGCGCAGCAACTGTCCGTCGTCACCTTGCCGTCGGCGTCCAGCCGCTGGTAGTAGCCGGGCACCACCCGGTCCAGCACCGAGTGCTCGGCCTGGCCGCCGGCGGCGGTGTGGTTGTAGACCACGTCCAGCACCACCCGCAGCCCGGCCGCGTGCATCGCCTGCACCATCCGCCGGAACTGCACCGTCCGGGCCGTGCCTTGGGGATCGGTGGCGTAGGAACCCTCCGGCACGTTGTAGTGCAGCGGGTCGTAGCCCCAGTTGTACGCGTCGTCGGCGGCCACGGCCGCCACGCACTCCTGCTGCTTCGGGCCGTTCGGGGCGAGCGACCCGAGGTCGCAGGCGGGCAGCTTCTGGTCCGCCCGGTTCTCCCGGATGGTGGCGATGTCGAAGGTCGGCAGCAGGTGCACCGTGGTCACCCCGGCCGCGGCCAGCTCCCGCAGGTGCCGCATCCCGGCCGAGTCGGACTCGGTGAACGCCAGGTAGGTGCCGCGCTCGGCGGCCGGGACGGTGGAGTCCTCGACCGAGAAGTCCCGGACGTGCAGCTCCTGGATCTGCTGCCGCGCGGGCGGGACGGCCTGCGGCCGGGCGTGGTCGTCCCAGCCCCCGGGCTTGAGCTCCTTGGCGTCCAGGTCCGCGACCAGGCTCCGCCCGGAGTCGGTGGAGAGCGCCACCGAGTACGGGTCGGTGACGGTGTTGACCACCGGCTGCTGGGTCGAGGGGGCCCAGACCTTCACCTGGTAAAGGTAGTACTTGCCGTCCAACTCCCGCTTGTCGCGGACGACTTCCCACACCCCGGTCTCGTCGTCCCGCTTCAGCGGCAGCGTCTTCGGGGTGCCCCCGGTGGCGCTGTCGAAGACCTGGACGGAGACCTCCCGCGCGGTCGGCGCCCAGAGCGACAGCGCCACCTTGCCGTTGTAGTACGCCGGTCCGAAGTCGACCTTCCCGGTCTTCCCGGCGTACAGGTCGTCGAGCACGCCCGGGATCTGGACCCCGGTGGCGGCCGACACCGCGCCGCTGGGCAGGTGTTCGGTGAACAGCAGCTGGCCGCGCAGCGCGGCCGGGACGCGGGCGGTGTCCCTCGGGTCCACGGTGAAGGCCCGGTACCCGGCCAGGTGCGGGTACTTGGCCCGCTGCGCCGGGGTCGGCCCGCCCTTGACCGGGGTGAGCCGCAGCCACCTGCCGGGCTTGGTCAGCGCGCCCCGGTCGGCGCGGATGCCGCCCTCGGGGTCGTACACCAGCTGGGCGCTGGTGCCGCCGGCCAGGGCCTCGTCGCCCGCGCCGTAGTTCGCCGGGACGACGACGGTCCCGGCGTCGATCCACTGGGCCTTGGCGCCGGCGAGGTCCACCTGCGAGGAGGCGGCGGGGTTCTGCGGCAGCAGGTAGCCCTCGCGGCCGCCGAGCACCCAGACCTCCCTGCCGTTCACGGCGAGGTCCAGGGACTGGTCGGCGGGCAGGTCCTTGTCGTTGCCCTTGTGCAGGATGTAGCTGAGGCTGGTCGCGCCGGGCGCCAGCGGCACCTCGAAGACGGCGCCGAAGGCGTCGCGGCGCACCGGCATCAGCGGCTTGCCCCAGTCGGTGGGGGTGGCGGCGCCGGTCCAGTCGTGCAGGCCCCAGCCGTCGTAGTCGCCGTCGGCCCGGTTGTAGTGGATGACGGCGGTGTTCGCCGGCTGGGTGTTCGGCGGTCCCGGATTCGCGGTGCGCACCGCGGGGTCGCCCTGCTTGAGCCACACCTCGCCGGTGCCGCCGACGTCCAGGTGCCGGTCGGCGTCGACGTCCTTGACGCCGTCCTTCTCCACGACGAACCCGACGTCCGAGGCGCCGGGCTTGAGCCGCACGTACGCGAAGGCGCCGTAGGCGTCCCGCCCGGTGAAGGCGTGACCGGCCGGCCACTGGGTGCCCTCGCCGTCGGCGAGGTCGCCCCAGGCGTAGAGGTTCCAGCCGTCGTAGTCGCTGTCCGGCCGGTTGTAGTGGACGACGGCGTACGGGCGGGAGCCCGCGGTGGGCGCCGGCTTGGGGGCCGGGGTGCCGGTGGTGAAGCTCGCGGTGGCGGAACGCAGGTGGCCGCTGGAGTCCTGCACCACGGCCTTGTAGCGGACGACCGTGCCGGGGGCGACGGCGGCGAGGTCCTGCGTCACCGCGAAGCGCCTTCGGCCGTCGGAGCCGGATGCCCCGGTGTCGGCCGTCCCCAGCGTCTGCCAGGGTCCGTTGCCGATCTGGGCCGCGAAACCGACGCGGTCGAAGCCGCCGCCGTCGACGTGCGCGTCGACGGTGACCAGCCCGGTGGAGCCGTCCGCGGGCGGCCGCACCGAGAGCCGCGGCGCGGCCGCGACCGGGGCGAGCCTGCCGCCGGCCTTGAACACCACGGAGGAGAGCGGCGGCACGGTGACCGTCGCCTTGCGGTCGGCGCCGCTGGTGAGCCGCTCCCCCGCGGACGGGTGGATCCGGTCGAAGCCCATCCCCGCCGAGAAGGTGTCCAGCGTGACGGTCTTCGCCTCGGTGGCGTTGTTGACCGCCACCAGGTACTCGACCTGCTGGGCCGCGTCGATCCGGGAGACGGCGTACACGCCCGCGCCGTCGGCCGCGTACCGCTCGATCTGGGCGCCGTCGGCCAGCGCCGGGTTGTCCCGGCGCAGCTTGGCCAGCCCGGCGATGCCCTGGTAGAGCTCGCCGCCCTGCCCGTACCGGTCGGCCGGGCCGGAGGGGCCGCCGAGCACCCGGTCACTGTTGTAGGAGGCCGTCTTCGAGGCGAACAGGTCCTGCCGGGCGTCCTTGTCGCCGCCCGCGCCGGTGAAGCCCTGTTCGTCGCCGTAGTAGACGACGGGCTGGCCGCGGGTGAGGAACTGGAGCTCGTTGGCCAGCCGGTCCTTCTTCACCAGGGTGGCGTCGTCGGCGCCCGGGTTGTCGGCGAGCAGGAAGGAGCCGAAGCGCCCCATGTCGTGGTTGCCGAGGAAGGTCGGCAGCTCGTACGCGTCGGTGTCGGCGCCGGTGTAGCGGTAGTCCTGGGCGTAGACGTCGGCGAGGTTCTTCGCCGAGCCGCCCTGCGAGACGTAGGAGCGGGCGGCGCCCTGGAACGGGAAGTCCAGGGTGGCCTGGAGCCTGCCCTTGGTGACGTACGGGGAGGTGACCGCCGGGTCGCCGGAGTAGACCTCGCCGAACATGAAGAACTTCTTGTTGCCCTGCTTGGCGGCGAAGTCCTTGAGCGCGGGCGCCCACTGCTGCCAGAACGCCATGTTGACGTGCTTGACGGTGTCGATCCGGAAGCCGTCCACGCCGGTGTCCCTGACCCACTGCTGGTAGACCTTCTCGAAGCCCTTCACCACCTTGGGGTTCTGGGTGTCGAGGTCGTCCAGGCCGCTGAAGTCGCCCTCGGTGGCGGACTCGCCGACGAAGGTCGAGTCGCCCCGGTTGTGGTACAGCGCGGGGTCGTTGAGCCACTCCGGGCTCTTGGCCTTCGCGTCGGCCGGGGTGCGGAAGACCGGGGTGTAGGGGAAGGAATCCTTGGTGGTCTTCGGCCAGGGGGTGCCCGCGTCGGCGACGGCGGTCTCGTCCACCGGGTTCCCGTCCGCGTCGAGCGTCGGGTAGGCGCCGACCGAGCGGTAGCCGTACTGCTGCTCGGCGTAGTCGATGACGTCGGCGGTGTGGTTGGTGATGACGTCGAAGAAGACCTTGATGCCCCGGGCGTGGGCCTTGGCGATCAGCTCCTTGAGCTGGTCGTTGGTGCCGAAGTGCGGGTCGACCTGGGTGAAGTCGGTGATCCAGTAGCCGTGGTAGCCGGCCGAGGCGTCGGCCCCGCTGCCCTGCACCGGCTTGTTCCTGAAGATCGGCGCCATCCAGATCGCGGTGGTGCCCAGGTCCTGGATGTAGTCGAGCCGCTTGATCAGTCCGGCCAGGTCGCCGCCGTGGTAGAAGCCCTTGTCGGCGGGGTCGAAGCCGTTCTCCAGCCGTCCGCCGGTGATGCCTCCGGTGTCGTTGCCGGTGTCGCCGTTGGCGAAGCGGTCGGGCAGGACGAAGTAGAACTGCTCGCGGGTGAGGTCGTGCCGCCCGGCGGTGGCCGCCAGCGCGGCGTCCGAGGGCGGGGCCGGCGGGGCGGCGGCGAGGGCCGCGGGGGCGCTGCCGAGGGTGGCGGCGGTGAGCGCGGCGGCCAGCAGGACGGCCGTGCGACCCGGCGGTCTGCGGCGGCCTGGGGATCGTCTGGCGGTGCTCCGTCGGGGACGGAGCGGGGCGTCGGCCACTGAGGGGCTCCCTTAGGGGAAGGGGCGATCGATTTCCCAGGAAGCTAGCGGCCTGCAATATGTTTCAGCAAGATGCAGAAACCGTTCCGTGACGGGAAGTTCCAGGTGGGCGCCGGGCACCGATCGCCCTCGACCGTTCCCCGAGGACCCCGATTACTCCGTTGGGGCGACGGGCGTAACAATGGGAGCTATGTCCGTCCCACCGGTACCTATCGAACGCCAGAACGACCCCTACCCCGGTGGGAGCCGGCCCGTAGCCCTCAAGGGGGACAGCCGGTGAAGAATCCACCTCCACAGGATGAGCAGACGGCTACGAGCCGTCTGGCAGACTTGCCACCCATGGGGGAACCGACCGAGATCCAGCGAGGCGACGCGCGGCGCGCCGACGCGGCCAGTGGTGGTGGTTCCGAAGCGGCGACGGCCTTCCCCGGCCACCTGCCCGATGGAGCCACCCGTGCCGCCCAGTCCCGTACCGCCGCCCTGCGCAGCCACCTCCGGGCCCAGCGCCGGTCGCCGGCCCGGCCGCGGATCTGGTTCGAACTGGCGCTGATCGGGATCAGCTACTGGATCTACTCGATCGTCCGGAACGCCGTTCCGGAACAGGAAGCGATAGCCCAGAAGCACGCGAGCTGGATCTGGAGCCTGGAGCAGCACCTCGGCATCGCCGTCGAGCACTCGATCAACCACGCCGTGGACAGCGTCGGGTGGCTCATCACGGGGATGAACTACTACTACGCGACGCTGCACTTCGTCATCACGATCGGCGTGCTGGTCTGGCTCTACCGCCGCCACCCCGGGCGCTACGCCGCGGCCCGCACCGTGCTGTTCGTCACCACCGGGATCGCCCTCGTCGGCTTCTACTTCTTCCCGCTGGCCCCGCCCCGGCTGATGACCGACGGCGGCTTCATCGACACCGTGAAGGCCCACGGCACCTGGGGCTCGATGGCCTCCGGCCCCGCCGCGCACGTCTCCAACCAGTACGCGGCGATGCCCTCGATGCACATCGGCTGGTCGACGTGGTGCGGTCTGGCGATCTTCTTCCTGGCCCGCCGGACCTGGGTCCGGGTGCTCGGCCTGCTCTACCCGGTCGCCACCCTGGTGGTCATCGTCTCCACCGCCAACCACTTCTGGATGGACGCCGTCGGCGGCCTGCTCTGCCTCGCGCTGGGCTTCCTCGCCGCCCGCTGGCTCTACCACGAGTGGGTCTACCGGCTGCCCCGGGTGCCCGCCCGGGAGACGGCGGCCGAGCGGCCGGTCACCGTCCCGGAGCAGTGGAGCGAGCCCGCGGTCAGCGCCGGGCGACGCTGACGAGAACCTCCCGAAGGGGGCCCCTGACCAGGGGCCCCCTTCGCGTACCGGCCGGTCCCCGTGGCCGGTCGGAACCGGCCGGTCGAAGCCGGTCGAAGCCGGTCGAAGCCGGTCAGTGGGAGCCGGCCGGTGGGAACCGGTCAGTCGGAGCCGTAGAACAGACGGTCCACCACCGCCCGGGCCCGCCGGGTGGTCCGCCGGTAGTCGTCCAACAGCTCGCCGCTGTGCCCGGAGCCGTACCCCAGGTAGCGGGCCACCCCGGCCAGCTCCCGGGCCTCCCCCGGGAAGCTGTCCCCCGGCCGCCCGCGCACCAGCATCACCGCCGCCCGCACCCGGGAGGCCAGCACCCAGGCGGTGTCCAGCACCTCGGCGTCCTCCGGCCGCACCAGCCCGGCCTCGACGGCGGCGGCCAGCGCCGCCCTGGTCCGGGTGGTCCGCAGGGCCGGCACCTCGTGCCCGTGCCGGAGCTGGAGCAGCTGCACCGTCCACTCCACGTCCGCGAGCCCGCCCCGGCCGATCTTGGTGTGGGTGGTCGGGTCCGCCCCGCGCGGCAGCCGTTCGGCCTCGATCCGCGCCTTGATCCGGCGGATCTCCACCAGGTCCCGCTCCGGCACCCCGCCGCCCGGGTAGCGCAGCGGGTCGATCAGCTGCCGGAACCGCGCGCCCAGCTCGGCGTCCCCGGCCACCGGTTCGGCCCGCAGCAGCGCCTGGCTCTCCCAGGCGTGCGACCAGCGCCGGTAGTACGCCGCGTACGAGGCGAGGGTGCGCACCAGCGGGCCGCTGCGCCCCTCCGGCCGCAGGTCGGCGTCGACCAGCAGCGGCGGCTCGGTGGAGGGCGCGCCCAGCCGGGTGCGCAGCTCGTTGCAGACCGCCTGGGCGGCCCGGGCGGATTCCTCCTCCAGCGAGCCGAGCAGCGGCTCGTGCACGAAGAGCACGTCGGCGTCCGAGCCGTAGCCCAGTTCGTGGCCGCCGAAGCGGCCCATCGCGATCACCGCGATCCGGGTCGGCAGGTCCCCGTGCTCGGCCTCCCAGCCGGCCACGCAGGCGCGCAGCGCGCCCTGGAGGGTGGCGGCGTTGATCGCGGTGAGCGCCTCCCCCGCGGCGTCCAGCGCCTCGGCGGGGTCCTCCCCGAACCGGCCGAGCACGTCCGCGGCGGCGGTGCGGAACAGCTCCCGGCGACGCACCGAGCGGGCGGCCGCCACCGCGGCGGCGGTGGAGCCGGCCCGTCCGACGGCGGCCAGTATCTCCCCCTCCAGGGCGGCCCGGCCGCGCGCTTCCAGGCCCTGCGGGTCGCCCAGCATGGCCACCGCCTCGGGGGCCCGCAGCAGCAGGTCGGGGGCGAGCCGGCCGGCCGAGAGCACCCGGGCCAGCTGCTCGGCGGCGGCGCTCTCGTCACGCAGCAACCGCAGGTACCAGGGGGTGCGGCCGAGCGCGTCGGAGACCTGGCGGAAGTTGAGCAGCCCGGCGTCCGGGTCGGCCGACTCGGCGAACCAGCCGAGCAGCACCGGCAGCAGGGTGCGCTGGATCGCGGCCTTGCGGCTCACCCCGGAGGCGAGCGCGCTCAGGTGCCGCAGCGCGGCGGCCGGGTCCGTGTAGCCGAGCGCCTCCAGCCGGGCCCGGGCCGCGTCGGGGGTCAGCCCGGCGGCGCCCGGCGGCAGTTCGGCGACGGCGTCGAGCAGCGGCCGGTAGAACAGCTTCTCGTGCAGCCGCCGGACCTCCATCGCGTGCCGCTTCCACTCGCGCTGCAGCGCGGCCACCGGGTCGGCGCGGGTGTCGTCGTTGATCAGCGCGGCCAGCGAGCGGGCCAGCCGGCGCAGGTCCTCGGTTCCGGTGGGCATCAGATGGGTGCGGCGCAGCCGGTACAGCTGGATGCGGTGCTCCAGCGAGCGCAGGAAGCGGTACGCGGTGTCCAGCGAGGCGGCGTCCGCCCGGCCCACGTACCCGCCCCGGGAGAGCGCGGCCAGCGCCTCCAGGGTGTTGCCGCTGCGCAGCGCCGGATCGGTGCGGCCGTGCACCAGCTGGAGCAGCTGCACGGAGAACTCGACGTCGCGCAGGCCGCCCGGGCCGAGCTTGAGCTGGCGGTCCAGCTCGGTGGCCGGGATGGAGTCGATCACCCGGCGGCGCATCTGCTGCACGTCGGCGACGAAGTTCTCCCGGGCGGCGGCCTGCCAGACCATCGGGGCGAGCGCCTCGACGTACGCGGCGCCGAGCTCGGCGTCCCCGGCGACCGCGCGGGCCTTGAGCAGCGCCTGGAACTCCCAGGTCTTGGCCCAGCGCTGGTAGTAGGCGAGGTGGCTGGCCAGGGTGCGCACCAGCGGGCCGTTGCGGCCCTCGGGGCGCAGGTTGGCGTCCACCGGCCAGATGGTGCCCTCGCCGGTGGTGTCGGCGCACAGCCGGGTGAGGGCGGCGGCCAGCCGGGTCGCGGCCCTGATCGCCTCCTGCTCGCCCACGCCCTCGCGCGGCTCGGCGACGAAGACCACGTCCACGTCCGAGACGTAGTTGAGCTCTCGGCCGCCGCACTTGCCCATGCCGATCACCGCGAGCCGGCAGGCCGCGGTGGCCTCCGGGTCCTGCTCGGCGGCGAGGTCCAGGGCGGTCTGGAGGGTGGCGCCGGCCAGGTCGGCGAGTTCGGCGGCGGTCTGCGCCAGGTCGGTGGTGCCGGTGAGGTCGCGGGCGGCGATGGCGAGCAGGCAGCGGCGGTAGGCGACGCGCAGCGCGTTCGCCGGGCCGAGGGCGTCGTCCCGCACGCCCTCGGCGAGGGCACGGCGGAAGTCCTCCGGGCCGGGGTGCATGTCGCGCAGCTCGAAGGTGAGCAGCACGTGCCAGTCGTGGGGGTGCCGGGCGAGGTGGTCGCCGAGCGCGGTGGAGACGCCGAGCACGCCGAGCAGCCGGTCGCGCAGCGGCTTCGAGGTGGTGAGGGTGTCGCACAGGGTGTGCCGGTCCGCCTCGTCGGCGGCCTCCAGCAGCCGGGCCAGGCCGAGCAGGGCGAGGTCTGGGTCGGCGGTGGCGCCGAGCGCGTCCAGCAGCACCGGGTCGTCGGCCAGGCCGGCCAGGCCGGGGCCCTCCAGCAGCCGCACCGCCCGCGCGGGATCGCTGAACCCGCGCCGGACCAGCCGGTTCTCCGGCCTGCTGACCCGGCTCCCGGCCCACTGCTCGTCCGCCGCCATCGGCCCCTCCGTCCGTCCGTTGGGTGACCTGTCCTCGAACTCCCACCCGCGGGGCGTACGACGCGAGTTCGGCGACAGCCCCCAGCAGGTTACGCGCCCGTGGGCCCGCCCCGCCGGAGCGGCCGGAGCGCCCCCGGGCGCGGCGTGGCGTGTCGGCTTGCCCGGCGGCTCGACGGCGCGGTGGAGTACGCATGGCCCGCCGGGGCGGCTCCCGCTCCGGCCCCGCGGCCCTCCCCGTACTCCCGCCCGAAGGGACGACCCATGGCGACCGAGAACCCGGCCGAGTGGAGGGCCCCGCGCCGACACCCCCTGCGGGTCGCCGTCGGCGCGTTCGGCGACCTGCTGTTCACCGTCGGCGTGCTGCTCGCCCTGCTGGTCGCCCACTCGCTGTGGTGGACGAACCTCGTGGCCGACCGGCACGCGCACCTCTCCGCCGAGCGGCTGCGCCAGTCCTGGTCCGTCCCGGCGGCCCCACCGGCCGGCGCCGCCGCACCGACCGCCGCCGCACCGCCCCCGTTCGCCCCGGGCGACGCCGTCGGCTTCCTCCACGTCCCGGCCCTGGGCACCGGCTACCAGGTGCTGATCAGGGTCGGTACCGACGGGGACACCCTCGCGGACGGGGTCGCCGGGGCCTACACCACGCCGTACCGCTCGGCCATGCCCTGGGACCCCGAGGGCAACGTCGCCCTGGCCGCCCACCGCGACGGGCACGGCGCGAAGTTCCACGACCTGGACCGGCTGGAGCCGGGCGACCCGATGGTCGTCGAGACCCGGGACCGCTGGTACGTCTACCGCGTCGACGCCACGCTGGACGAGACCGCCAAGGACGACACCGGCGTCATCGCCCCGGTGCCGGTCGGCTCCCCGTACCGCGGGCCGGGCCGCTACCTCACCCTGACGACGTGCACCCCGGTCTACACCTCGCTGTACCGGATGGCCGTCTGGGGCAGTCTGGTCCGGGAGGAGCCGATGGACCAGGGCCGCACGCCGCCCGCCGAGCTGCGCTGAGCCGGTCCGGCGGACGCACGGCCGACGGGCGGTGCGCTCCGTGCGCACCGCCCGTCGGTCACTCGACGGTCCGGGTCAGGCCCGGCGCCGGCCGATCCGCATGGCCGCCGCGCCCGCCGCGAGGAACATCCCCGAGAGGCCGAGCAGGGCCGGCGAGGTCTCGCTGCCCGTCTCCGCCAGCTCCCCGTGGTGCCCGTGGTGCTCCTCCGGGTAGCCGCCCTGGTGGCCCCCGCCACCCTCGTGGCCTCCGCCGCCCTCGTGGCCCCCACCGCCCTGGCCGCCCGGGTGGCCCTGGTGGTGCTCCCCGTACTTGGCGTTGTTCGTGTTGGAGTTGGAGTTGGAGTTCGAGTTGGAGTTGGAGAAGTTGTTGGTCTGTGAGGCCGACTGGTTGTTGGTCGCCGTGTTCTGCGAGGAGTTGTTCGCGTTGGCGGTGGCGCTGTTGTTCGCGCTGTTGTCGATGTTGTTGTAGATGGTGTTCTGGACGTTGACCGTCACGTTGACGTTCTGGTGCTGGTCCTGGTCCTGGGACTGGTTCTGGCTCTCGGACTGGTTGCCGCCGCTGCCGCCGTTCCCGCCGCCGCCGCCGTTCCCGCCGTTCCCGCCGTTCCCGCCACCGCCGCCGTTCCCGCCGCCGTTCCCACCGCCACCGTGCCCGCCGCCACCGTGGCCGCCACCTCCGTGCCCGCCGCAGGGGGAGCAGGGGCACTCGTGCTGGTGGTGGCACTTCTTGCCGCCGAGGGACGACGCCATCTCGTCCAGTTCGGCCAGTTCGTCGATGAAGCCGAACGCCGACGAGCCGCCCCAGCTCCGGCCGCGCTCGCCCTCGCCCTCGTCCTCATCCGCCAGGTCGGTCTCGTCCGGCTCGGTTTCTTCCTCGGCCGACTGCTCCGCCTCCCCCTGCCCGGCGGCGGCCGGCGCCTGCGCGGCCGGTGCGGCGGGCGCCGGGTCGGCGGCCGGCGCGGGAGCGACGGCCGCCGGGGCCTGGGCGGCAGCCGGCGCCTGGACGGCCG
>NZ_JBHTWX010000125.1:0-26884 GCF_042792155.1 Kitasatospora sp. NPDC056651
GGTCCCCGCCCGGCGCGGACGGAGTTGTCGGCCCCGGCTGGGAGGATCCCGCCCATGGATCCCACCACCGCCCTCGCCGGGCTCGACGCCCATCCCTGGGCCGCTCTCTCGCACGCCTACGGTGCGGCCGACGACCTGCCCGACCTGCTGCGCGCACTCGCCGAGGGCGACGGCGAAGAGGCCGAGGAGGCCCTCGCCGAGCTGTACGGCCGCATCCTCCACCAGGGCACGGTCTACCCGGCCAGTGTGGACGCCGTCCCGTACCTGGCCAGGATCGCCGCGGTCGGCGGGGGCCGGACGGTGGACGTGCTCCTTCTGCTCGGCGGGCTGGCCGAGAGCACGGACGAGTGGGAGGTCCCGGACGGTGCCGTCCGGGCCGCCTTCGCCGGTCAACTCCCTCTCGTGCTACCGCTGTTGGATCATCAGGACGGGGACGTCCGGCTGTCCGCCGCGTGGGCGGTCGGCCACACCGGGGAATCCGGAGCGGTGGCGGCCGCCCTGATGGAGCGCCGGGCGGTCGAGGACGATCCGCACGTGGCCGCCGAACTGCTCGTCGCCCTCGGCCGGGTGGACCTGAGCGCGGCCGCCGCCGAAGCCCGGGCGCTGCTCGGGGAGGAGACCCCGGTGCCGCTGCGGCTGGCCGCGGTCCTGGTCTGCCTGCGGGCCGAGGAACGCTGGGGCAGCGCCCACCACGCGGCCGTGCTGGGCCTGCTGCCCGCCGGCGAACTCACCGTGGACCGCTACAGCATGCACCACGAGGAGCCGCTGTACGTGATCGTCGACGGCCTGCTGGACCGTGACACCGAGGCCGGCCTCGACGCGGCCCTCGCCCTGCTGGAGGCCGCCCTGCGCGACCCGCGCCCGGAGGTCCGGGCCGAGGCGCTGCGGGCGGCCGACCACGCCTGTTGCCTCTCGCGCGGCGCCCCGGCCCGGCTGATCCCGGTGATCGTCCCGCTCGCCGACCAGGAGGCGGCGGTGAGCCTGCTGGGGAAGCTCGGCCCGCTGGCTGCCGAGGCCGCGCCCGTGCTCGCCGAACGCGCGGCCCGGCCGGACGGTGTGGCGACTGCCCGGCCCAGCAGCACCCGGCCGAACACCCGGCCTGACGACGAGGCGGCTGCCCGGCCCAGCACCCGGCCCAGCAGTCGGCCCGATGACGAGGCGGCCGACCAGGCCCTGGCCGCGCTGGTCCGGATCGACCCCCGGCAGGCCGCCCCGCTGCTGGCCCGGGACCTCGCCCGGCGCCCGCGCGCCCTCGCCACCGCCGCCGGATCCCGGACAGCGGCCTTCCCCTTCGTCCCGGAGCTGTTCACCGCCGTGCGCGCCCGGCTGGCCGTCGACGGGCTCGGCAACAACGAGACCGCCGACCTCGTCCACCTGCTGCGCCAGTGGGGCCCGCGCGCCGTCACCGGCCTGGCCGAGCTGTGCGGGGTGCTGCCCCGTTTCCCGTACGCCGCCTCCGCGATCGCGGCCGTCGTCGCGGGCGGGCCACCGGCGGTGCGTGAGCGGGCGGCCGAGGCGCTGCGGGCGGCCGGCGGGCCGCTCGTGGTGGCCCGGGCCCACCACGAGGTCACCGGCGAGCCGGCCCTCCTGCTGGAGGCCGTCACCGAACGGCTGGCGGCCTCGCGCGACGTGGACGAGGCGGCGCGGGCGGCCGGGGACCTGGGCGCGGCGGCGGCCGGCCTGCTCCCCGCCCTGCTCGCGGCGGTCAGCGAGGGCCCGGAGGCGACCGCCCGGCAGCTGGACGCCGACATCGCGATAGCGGGCGCCCTCTGGCGGATCGACGGCGACGCCGAGGAGGCGGCCCGGATCCTGGGGTCCGTCCTCGACCGCGCCGACGGCGCGTGGCTCGGCTTCTGGAGCGTCAGCCGCGCCCTGGGTACCGTCGCCTCCCTGGGGGCGGCCGGGCGGGTCCTGGTCCCCCGGCTGGAGGCGTTGCTCGACGATCCGCGGTGGGCTCCCGCCGCGGTCCTCGCCCTGCTGGAGGTCGTCGACCCCGACACCGTCGACCTCCGCCTCGACCGGCTCGCCACGGCCGCGGTCCACTCCGTCGAGGCGGGAGCGGACGCCGCGGGCGGCTGCGAGGCCCTGCGGGCGCTCGGTGCCGCCGCACGGGACGCCTCCCTGTCCTGGTACGTCGGCGAGCTGGCCGAGCGCGACCGCCGGATCGTCACCCACGGCCTCGCGACCGACACCATCCGCGAGGACGAACGGCTGCGTGCCCTGCTGGCCGAGCTGCGCTGACCAGGCCCGACCCCTCCCGGACGGGTTGTCAGTGCGGGGCCGTAGCTTTGGGGGTGTCGGCGGGCCGGTCCCGCCGGCCCCCGTCTCCGCTGCCCGAAAGGGGCCCTCGCCGTGTCCGTCGCCGTGTCCGTCGCCGTGGAAGAGCAGGTCACCTACCTCGAAGTGTCCGAGGAGGAGGGGAGCGCGCACAAGTTCTACGAGGTGCGGCTCTCCGGCCAGGTGGTGACGGTGCGGTACGGGCGGATCGGCGAGTCCGGGCAGAGCAAGGCGACGACCTTCCCGAGCCCGGAGAAGGCGGCCGCGTCGGCCTCCAAGAAGATCGGCGAGAAGGTCCGCAAGGGCTACGCCCCGGCCGTCCGGGGCGTGCGCACGCGCCGGGCGGTGACCAGGCGGCAGATCGTCAGCACCCGCTCGACCGCCCGTCAGGCGCCGCTGCTGTGGCGCTTCCGATCCGGCTCGCCGGCCTTCGGGATATTCGTCGGCGAGGAGCACGCCTGGGTCGGCAACGAGCGCGGCGACGTCTACACCCTCAGCCACGACGGCGAGGTGGTCGCCCGCTACGGTCTGCCGGACGGCGTCAAGTGCATCGTCGCGGACGACTGGTGGATCTACGCCGGTTGCGACGACGGCAAGGTGTACGACCTGGGCGGCAAGATCCCGCGGGTCGCGTACGAGATCGCCCAGGACGTGGACATCTACTGGCTCGACATCCACGACGGCGTGCTCGGCGTCGCCGACGAGCGCGGCGGGCTGACCACGGTGGACCACGAGGACGAGTTCCAGTGGCGCCGCAAGGCCGACGGCCGGTCCGGCTGGATGGTGCGCTGCGACGGCGACGGTGTCTACCACGGCCACTCCGACGGCGTCGCCCGCTACGACAACCGCAGCGGCGACCAGCTGTGGCACGCCTCCACCCGGGGCGGGGTGCTGTTCGGCTGGCAGGAGGCCGAGGAGGTGTTCGCCGGCACCGCCCAGGGCTGGGTGCACCGGCTGCGCAAGTCCGACGGCTCCGAGGTGGCCGCCTACCGCTGCGACGCCGGCGTCTTCTCCTGCGCGGCCTCCCCGGACGGTGAGTACGTCTTCGCCGGGGACAACCACTCCTCGGTGTACTGCTTCGCCGCCGACGGCACCCGGCTGTGGAAGCTCGCCACCGGCTGCGGTTCGGCGTTCAGCATGCAGTACCGGGACGGCCGGCTCTACCTGGTGACCACGGACGGCTCGCTGGCCTGCATCGACGCGAGTGAGCAGGCGGTGCGCGCGGCCGAGGGCGGCACGCTGCCGAAGACCGCCGAGGTGGAGCACGCGGGCTGGGAGCCGGTGCTGGCCGGCGCCGGGGTGGAGACGCTCACGGTGGCCACCGACCGGACGGGCGGCGAGGTCGAGGTGGAGTGCGTCCAGGACGGTGCCCGGCTGCGGGTGCGGGTGGTCTCGCAGGGCTACGACCCGTCCTGGCGGGTGCAGTTCCCCAAGGACATCCGCGTCGCCGGCGCCCGCTACGTCGTCGCCGAGGTCCGGGAGTCCGCCTCCGGCGGCTTCTACCGCACCCGCGGCGAGATCAAGCGCCTGCTCTGACCGGGGAGCCGGGCCCCGGGCGGCCGTACGGCGGGTGCGGCCGCCCGACCGGGTGGCCGGCCCGACCGGATCGGACCGTCAGTCCTGGCCGGGCGCCCAGCCGAGGGCCGGCCCGAGCCGGGTCGCCAGGTCGGTGAGGATCTGCACGTAGTCCTCGTGCCCGAAGCTGAACGGCAGCGCGAAGGCGACCTCGTCGACCTCGCGGTAGCCGGCGTGGGCGCGCAGCCGCTCGGCCAGTTCCTCGGACGTCCCGACCAGGTCCGGGGCGAACAGCAGCCGGGCCGGGCCCTGCGGGGCGAGGGTGCGCGGGGTGCGGGCGAGGGCGTAGGCCTCGTACCTGGCGCGCTGCTCGGGGGTGGCGCTGTCGGTGGGGATGACGACCAGGCCCTGGGAGACCCGGGCGCGCTCGCCGGCGGGGTGGTGCTCGCGGAAGGCACGGATCTGGGCGGCCTGGATGCCGGCGAAGTCGAGCGGGCCGTCGTCCTCCGCCTTCACGACGCTGCTGGTGAGCAGGTTGAGGCCCTGCTCGCCGGCCCAGCGGGCCGAGCGCAGGCTGCCGGCGCCGTACCAGAGCCGGTCGGCGAGGCCGGGGGAGTGCGGCTGGACCCGGCGGGAGTACACCTCGATGCCCTCGGTGCCGGCGAAGTCGGAGGCGTCCTCGCCGCGGACCAGGGCGAGCAGCCGCTCGGCGCGCCGGGGGCTGAAGTCCTCCTGCTCGCCGGTGTCCGGGTAGAGGGCGCCGCGCACCTGCTCGTAGTGGACGGGCGGGCCGACGCTGAAGCCGGGGTTGAGGCGGCCGCCGGAGAGCACGTCCACGGTGGCCAGGTCCTCGGTGAGCCGCAGCGGGTTCTCCCAGCCGATCGGGGTGACGGCGGTGCCGAGCTGGATGCGGCTGGTGCGCTGGGTGGCGGCGGCGAGCACGGCGACCGGGGAGGAGATGCCGTACTGGAGGTGGCGGTGGCGCAGCCAGGCGCTGTCGAAGCCGAGGTGCTCGCCGAGGGCGATGAGGTCGAGGGTGGACTCGTGTCCCCGGCGCGGGTCCGCCTCGTCGAAGAGCCCGATGGTCAGGAAGCCGAGTTTCCGCAGCGGGCGAGGGGTCGGCGACATGGTGGGCTCCGAGGGGGTGGGAAGCGGCCCTGGGCGGGCCGGTCGGGTGGTGCGTTTCCGAACGTACGCAGCCGCCACGCCGCCCGACAAGATCGACGCGGGATCCGGACACGTCCCGCAACGCGGCGAAACGCGGGCGTCACACGAGGCGGCTCCCGCCCGGTCCGGCCGGGTGGGAGCCGCCTCGTCGGGGCCGCCGTCAGCAGCTGCGGAGCTCGGGGCTCTGGTTGCGGATCTGGTTGTGCAGCGAGGTGAACTCGCGGTACGCCTCGCTCTCCTCGGCGCCGGGGCGGAAGGCGCCGACGCGGTGGCAGTTGACGAAGGCGAGCTTCACCCGGAAGTGGTCCTCCAGGCTGCCGCGGATCGCGTTGCTGGCGAGCGCGCGCAGCAGCTGGGCCCGCTGCTCGTCGCTGGGCGTGGTGTTGTCGGTGGTGAACTCCTCGTCGCCGGCGGCGAGTTCGGTGCTGAGGCCGGCCACGACCTGGTAGGCGTACGGGAGCGAGGCGCGGACGGTGTCGAGGAAGGCGGCCTCGTCGACGCGGCCCTGCTGGGCCTGGGCGAGGAGGGCGGGGGAGACGTCGAGCGACATGGAGGTCCTCTTTCGGGGGATGCGTCGGGCTTCTCCGGGCGGCGGCCCGTGACGGGCAGCGGTCACCCGCAGTGGTTATCGAAGATGAAAACCATTGCAAGGAAGACTCTTCCTGTCACCCTGACGCCCTGTCAAGCGAGGCGCCTCGAAGGGCTGACGACGGGGGCGCCGGGAGCCCTGCCCTTCCCCCGGGCGTGCCGGTCCTCCCGTGGGCCGGGCACCGCGTGGCCCCCCGGCAGGGCCGGCGATAGGGTCACCCCGTGGAGCCATGACGCGGCGCGCGCACCTGGAGGACGTGATGGGGGAGGGCGGCGAGGCCCTCGGGCCGCAGTTCGACTTCCTGCTCCAGGAACCCTTGTCCCGGGCGCGCGGCGGGGATTCCCTGCAGAAGCAGCTCCTGCGCCGGCTGCGGGCCGCCGTCCTCGACGGCCGGCTCCCGGCGGGCAGCCGGCTGCCGGGCTCGCGCGCCCTGGCCGAGGGCCTCGGGGTGTCACGCAACACCGTGACCCTCGTGTACGAGGTGCTGAGCACGGAGGGCTACATCGAGCCCAGCAGGCAGGGCACCCGGGTCGCCGCACTGGCCCGCCCCGAGCCGCCGGACCGCGCGCACCCGACCCCGGCCGCGCTGGCGCGGCGCGCCGGGCGGATCCGCGAGCGCGAGCTGGTGAGCGCCGACTCCTACGCCTTCGCGCCCGGGGTCCCCGCCCTGGCCCAGTTCCCCCTGGCGGCCTGGCGGCGCTCCCTGGACCGGGTGCTCCGGGAGGGCGGGACCCGGCTGCTGGGCTACGGCCCGGCCCAGGGCGAACCGGCGCTGCGGACGGCCGTCCTGCACCACCTCGCGCTCGCCCGCGGCATGCGCTGCGCCCCGGAGCAGGTCGTCATCACCGAGGGCGCGCAGGAGGCGCTCTCCCTGTGCGTCCGGCTGGTCACCGACCCGGGGGACACCGCCTGGGTCGAGGATCCGGGCTACCGCGGCGCGCAGACCGCGCTGGCCGGCGGGGACCTGGCCGTGGTGCCCGTCCCGGTCGACGCGGAGGGCCTGCGGACCTCGGCGTCCGACTGGCAGGAGCGCCCGCCCCGCCTGGTGTGCACCACCCCGGCGCACCAGTACCCGACGGGCGCGGTCCTCACCGCGTCCAGGCGCCTCGACCTGATCGAGAAGTGCCGTCAGTACGGTGCCTGGATCGTCGAGGACGACTACGACAGCGAGTTCCGCCACAGCGGCGAGCCCCTCGCCTGCATGCAGGGCCTGACACCCCGCGCGCCGGTGTTCTACGTCGGCACGTTCAGCAAGACCCTGTTCCCCTCCCTGCGGGTGGGGTTCCTCGTGCTGCCCGAGCCGCTGGTCGACCGGGCCGCGCCGGTCGTGGAGGAGCTGCTGCGCGGCGGGCACCGCCACGAACAGCTCGCCCTCGCGCACTTCATGGAGAGCGGCCAGTACGGCAGGCACCTCGCCCGGATGCGCCGCCTGTACCGCCGCCGGCGCGACGCGCTCAGGGCGGCCCTGGCCGAGCACTTCGACGTGCCCCACACCGTGACCGGCGGGGACAGCGGGATGCACCTGACCGTGCGGCTGCCGCCGGAGATCCCCGACCTGCCCCTGGCCCGCGCCGCCCGCCGCCACCGGCTGGCCCCCCGCCCCGTTTCCCAGCACTGCCTGGTCCCCGGCGCCGCCCACAACGGACTGGTCCTGGGATACGGCAACACCCCCGAAACGGCGTTCGTCCCCGGCCTGCGCCGACTCGAGCGGCTGGCCGGGGACCAGGACTGACCTCCGCGGGTCGTCAGGCCCGGTGGTCGGCCGTGGCGGCGGGCCCCGGCAGCCGGCCGACCTTGATCACGAACACCGCGATCGCCACGGCCAGCGCCGCGAACACCAGTCCCAGCTGGAACGCGCTGCTGATGCCGTGCACCAGGACCTCCGAGGAGTACGGCGCCGGGAGGCGGCCGGTGGCCCGGAACAGGGCGGCCTGCTGCGGGGTGGCCTGCCGCAGGAACGCCCCGGCCTGCCGCCGGGCCTCGCTGCCGCTGGCCGTTCCGTACACGGTGACGAGGATCGACAGCCCGAGCGAGCCGCCGACCTGCTGGGTGGTGTTGAGCATCCCGGTGGCGGCTCCGGTCTCGTGCGGGGCGACCCGGGAGACGACGGTGAGGGTGGCGGGGACGAAGATCGAACCCATGCCGAAGCCGAACATCATGGTCGGTCCGAGGATGCCGGCGGCGTAACCGCTGTCGATGTCGATCCGGGTCGCCCAGATCACCCCGCCCAGGACCAGCAGCGAGCCGGCCACCAGGAAGGGCTTGGGTCCGAACCGCACCTGGGTGCGGGCCGCGAACTGGGCGGCGGCGACGATGGCGACGCTGATCGGCAGGAACGCGAAGCCCGCCCGCAGCGGGCTGAAGCCGAGGATCTCCTGCACGAACAGGGTGATGAAGAAGAAGATGCTGAACATCGTCGCGGCCACGCACAGCAGCAGCCCGTACGCGCCCGAGCGGTTGCGGTCCCGCAGCAGGCGCAGCGGCATGATCGGCTGCCGCGCGTGCCGCTCGTTGGCCACGAACGCCGCTACCAGCACCACCGCCAGGGCGAAGGCGGTCAGGGTGACGGAGTCCGTCCAGCCGTGGTCGGAGGCGCGGATGAAGCCGTACACCAGCGAGACCATGCCCGCGGTGGCGGAGAACGCGCCGGTCAGGTCGAAGCGCCCGGGGTGCCGCTCGGACTCGTTGATGTAGAGCGGTGCCAGCAGCGCGATCGCGATGCCGATCGGCACATTGACGAACAGGACCCAGCGCCAGGACAGCCAGGAGGTGAGCATGCCGCCGAGCAGCAGGCCCACGGCGCCGCCCGCGCCCGCGACGGCGGAGTAGACGCCGAAGGCCCGGTTGCGTTCCGGGCCCTCCTTGAAGTTGGTGGCGATCAGCGCCAGCGCGGTCGGCGAGGCGATGGCCCCGCCCACGCCCTGGAGGGCCCGGGCGGCCAGCAGCCAGGCGGAGGACTGCGCGACGCCGCCGAGCAGCGAGGCCAGGCTGAACACCAGGACACCGACGACGAACACCCGCCGCCGCCCGAGGATGTCGCCCGCGCGCCCGCCGAGCAGCAGCAGCCCGCCGAAGGTCAGGGTGTAGGCGTTGATGACCCAGGACAGGTCGGTGGTGTCGAACCTCAGCGCCTGCTGGATGTGCGGCAGCGCGATGTTCACGATCGTGATGTCGAGGACGACCATGAGCTGGGTCGCGGCGATGACGGTGAGTGCGATCCCTGGGTGCTGGCCCCGGCGCGCGCTCGCGGGCGCGGCCTCGGCCAGGGCTCGGGAGGTGGCCATGGCAGGTCTCCCAGTGGCTCGGAGTGAACGACGGGCAGGGGACGGATTCGTTCACCACTACCGACGGTAGCCCCGGGCGATAGGGAACACAATCGTTCATTACGGACAGGCGTCACGTGTCCCGCGGGAGGCGGCCGCGTGGTGCCGCACGCGTGCGGCTCGTGGCGGACGGCACCTCCCGGGGCCGCTGCGGGGCGTGGTGTGCCGGGCCGCCCGGCGCGGCACGGCTGACGATCTTCGCGGAGCCGGCCGGGGAGGGCGGTGCGGGCGTCGAGGGGGCGTTCGCCGGCTCCGCCGGGGAGGAGGGTGACCGCGCTCCGCCGCAGGCCGGGGTCCGGGCCGGAGTTGAGACGATGACGAACGATCAGAAGCCCGCCACCATCGCCGCGTTCCCGCAGGTTGGGCGCGTGCATGACGCTTTTTCGGTGGGCGGGACGACCCTTGACGGCGCTTGGGTTCTCTGCGAACCTCTCGGCAGGTCTGGACCAAGATCGGTCTCTTCGCCGGGGGAGGCCGGCACCGATCCGACGGTCCGCAGGGGGGATCTGCGGGCCTGGAGGGTCGAGGCCCGCAGCGGCCCGTCGGCCGCGCCGCCAGAGCATCCGCGGCGCCGACCACGTCGGTGCCCGGCCACGGGGAACGCACCATTCACCGACTGCCGAATCGAGTCGCCCATGCCGCACTCCCTCCCCCCGCACGCCTCGCCCGCACAGCGGGGAGTCTGGTTCACCGAGCAACTCGGCCAGGTGCACGGGGTGTTCCACATGCCGGTCCTGCTCTCCTTCGACCGGGTCGACACCGAGGCGCTCGCCCGGGCCGTCGCGACGGTGACGGAGCGTCACCCCTCCTTGTCGCAGGTGTTCGTGGAGCGCGACGGCGACCTCGTGCGGGAGCCGGGAGCCGCTCCGGTCCTCGACGTGGTCGACGCCTCCGGGGACTGTGCGGAGGGCCGGGAGAAGCGGCTGGCCGAGGACGTGGCACGGCCGTTCGACCTGGCCGCCGGCCCGCCGGCGCGGTTCACCCTCCACCGGGGCGGCGGCGAGGCGGCGGTCCTGCTCGTGGTCGTGCACCACGCGGTGTTCGACGGGGAGTCCAAGGACGTCCTGGTGGCCGAGCTCGCCACCGCCTACGCGCAGGCGCTGGGCGAGGCCGCGCCGTCCGCCGACCGGACCCCGCCCGTGCCGTCCGCCGCGCCCGACCCGGAGCTGGTCCGCCGCGCGGCGCACTGGTACGGGCCGCGGTGGGCCGCGGCGACCGAGCCCGTCCTGCCGGGACTGCCGCACGCCGTCACGGCCCCGGCGTCCGGGGCGTCGGTCGGATGGCGGACGGACGCGCGGGGCCGGGCGGCACTGGCCGGGGCCGCGGAGCGCTGCGGCGTCACCGTCTTCGAGTTCCTGCTCGCCGCCCTGCACGGACTGCTGCTGCGGTACGGCGGCGAGGCGGTGGCGGTCTCCGTGCCGCTGTCCGTCCGGACGGCCGAACAGGCCGGGGAGATCGGGCTGTTCGTCAACGAGCTGCCGGTGCACGCGCCGGCCGGAGCGGACACCGGGACGCCCTTCGCCGCGTACGCCCGGGCCGTGCGCGCCGAGGCCCGCGGCGGCTACCCGTTCCGCTCGGTGCCCTTCGGGGCGGCGGTCGGCGGACTCACCCCGCGCGCCGGGCTGGCGGCGGTGTCCTTCGGCTACCGGCGCGGCCGGGCCGTGGACCCGGTGTTCCCGGGGAGCGCCGTCCGGGTGGACCGCGCGGCGTTCAACGGCGCCGCCCGCAACACGCTCCACCTCCAGGCGGTCGACGCCGCCGACGGGATCGCGTTCTCGCTCCAGTACGCCCCGGAAGTCCTGTCGCCGGAGGCCGCCGAGCGCGTCGCCGGGCACTACGCGGCCCTGCTGGCGGCCGCGACGGCCGAGCCCGGGACCCCGCTGGGCGACCTGGCACTGCTGGGCGAGGCCGAGCGGCAGCTGGTGACCGAGGAGTGGAACGACACCGCCCGCGCCTACCCGCACCGGCGCACGGCCCTGGACCTGGTGCGGGAGCGGGCCGCCGAGACGCCGGACGCCCCCGCCGTCAGCGCGGGCGCGGAACGGCTGACCTACCGGGCGCTCGTGGAGCGGACCGACGAACTGGCCGCCGTCCTGCGCGGGGCCGGGGTCCGCCCCGGCGACGTCGTCGCGCTGCACCTGGAGCGCTCCGTCGACCTGCCCGCCGTCCTGCTCGCGGTGCACGCCGCCGGGGCCGCCTACCTGCCGCTCGACCCCGCCCACCCCGCCGACCGGCTCGCCTTCCTGCTCGCCGACTCGGGCGCGGCCCTGCTGGTCGCCGACCGGGAGCCCGCGCCCGACGTGGTGGCGGCGGCCCCGGCCGTCCTGCGGCTCGGGGAGGGCGGTGTGGAGCCGGTGCCCGCCGCGGCGGAGCCGGCCCCGCCCGGCGGCCTCGCCTACGTGCTCTACACCTCCGGCTCGACCGGGCGGCCCAAGGGCGTGGAGATCGGGCACCGCGCCCTGGTGAACCTGCTGACCTCGTTCGCGGCACTGCTGGGCTCGGGGCCGCGGGACGTCTGGCTCGGCCTGACCTCGCTCTCCTTCGACATATCCGGGGTGGAGATCCTGCTGCCGCTGACCACCGGCGGCCGGCTCGTCCTCGCCCCGGACGGCGCGGCCCTGGACGCGCCGGGCACGGTCGGGCTGGTCCGCCGCGAGGGCGTGACCCACCTCCAGGCGACCCCGTCGGGCTGGCGCGTGCTGCTCGGCGCCGGGCCGTTGCCGGCCGGCCTGACCGGGATCGTGGGAGGGGAGGCGCTGCCGCTCCCGCTGGCCCGCGAGCTCAGGGGCTCCCTCGACCGGCTGATCAACGGGTACGGCCCGACCGAGGCGACGATCTACGCCACCTGGGCCGACGTCCCCGCCGGGGCGGACGCCGTGGTGATCGGCCGGCCGGTCGCCAACACCAGGGCGTACGTCCTGGACGCGAACGGCCGGCCGCTGCCGGTCGGCATCCCCGGTGAGCTCCACCTGGGCGGTGACGGTGTCGCGGACGGCTACCGGGGGCGGCCCGACCTGACGGCGGAACGTTTCGTCGAAGACCCGTTCACCGGCGGCCGGATGTACCGCACCGGCGACCTCGCGGCCTGGACGCAGGACGGCGAACTGGAGTTCCACGGCCGCATCGACGACCAGGTCAAGATCCGCGGCCACCGGATCGAGCTCGGCGAGATCGAGGCCGCGCTGCTCGACCACCCGGCCGTCACCGCCGTGGCCGTCACCGTGTGCGAACTGGCCGACGGCTCGTCCGCGCTGGTCGGCTACCGGGTGCCCGCACCCGGCAGCGCACCGCTGTCCGACGCCGACCTGCGGGACCACCTGCTGCGCACCCTGCCCGCCGTCATGGTGCCGCGGCAGTTCGTGGCCCTCGACCGGCTGCCGCTCACCTCCAGCGGCAAGCTCGACCGGCGCGCGCTGCCCGCCCCGCCGCACGCCGCCGACGAGCGGGCCGACGCCGGACAGACCGCCGGAGCGCAGGCCGACGAACTCACCGCGAGCATCCTGGCGATCTGGGAGGAGGTCCTGGGCGCGTCCGGCATCGGCCCCGAGGACGACCTCTTCGACCTCGGCGGACACTCGCTGACGATCATCCAGATCACCGCCCGGATCCGCGACGCCTTCGGGGTCGAGCTCGCCTTCGACCTGTTCTTCGACGCCTCCACCCCGGCCGCCCTGGCCGCCGTCGTCCGGGAACTGCGTTGACCGCCGTCGACCGCCCCGCCGCGTCCTCCCCGCTCCACGCCCGAACGGACTGCCGATGACCGACACCCAGGACCTGCCCGCAGACTGGTCCGCCACCAAACGATCCCTCCTCGCCCAGCGCCTGCGCGGCGCCACGGCCCCGGTACGGGTGGTCGAACCCCGTCCGGAGGGCACCGCGCCGCCGCTGTCCAGTGGACAGGAACGGCTCTGGTTCATGGACCAGTTCACGCCCGGCGGGACGGCCTACACCCTCGCCCCGGCCCGTCGGCTGCGCGGGCCGCTGGACCGCGCGGCGCTGGACGCCGCCCTGACCGGTCTGGTGGCGCGGCACGAGGGGCTGCGGATGGCCTTCCCGGTCACCGAGGACGGCCGGGCCGAGGTCCTGGTCGCCGAACCGGGCCCCTTCGCCGCCCGGTTCGTCGACGCCTCGGACGACCCCGACCCCGAGCGAAGAGCCGCGCGGGAGATCGGGGCACTGGTCGCCGACCCCTTCGACCTCGCGGCCGGACCGCTGCTGCGGGCCCTGCTCGTCCGGCTCGCCGACGAGGACCACGTCCTCGCCCTGGTCATGCACCACATCGTCAGCGACGGATGGTCGATCGACATCCTCAACCGGGAACTGGACGTGCTCTACGCCCGGCACGCCCACGGCTCCGAGACCGAACTCCCGCCCGTACCCGTCCAGTTCGGGGACTACGCGCGCTGGCAGCGCGACCGGCTGGACAGCGGCGCCCTGGCCGCCTCCCGCGACTACTGGCGCGCCGAACTCGCCGACGTCCCCGCCCTGGAGCTGCCCGCCGACCGCCCCCGGCCGCCGCTGCTCACCTTCGACGGCGCGGCCGTCGAACTGCACTGGAGCCCGGAACTCGCCGGTGCCGTCGCCGAGTGCGCCCGCGCCCACGGCGCCTCGCCGTACATGGTGCTGATGGCCGGGCTCCAGCTGCTGCTCGGCCGGCACACCGGCCGGCGCGACTTCGCGATCGGCTCGGCCGTGGCGGGCCGGCTGCACCGGGAACTGGAGGGGGTGGTCGGGGCCTTCGTCAACATGCTGCCGATCCGGGCCCGGCTCGAGGACGGCCTCACCTTCGGACAACTGGTCGGCCGGGTGCGGGAGACGACGCTCAACGCCTACACCCACCAGGAGGTGCCCTTCGAGCAGATGGTCGCCGACCTGGACATCGAGCGCGACGTCAGCCGCTCGGCGGTGTTCCAGGTGACCTTCGCCTACCAGAACTACGGCGACCGCGCGGCCGCCACCGCCCCCGGCGCCCCCGCCGAGGGATTCGGGCACGCCGCCACCACCAGCCACTCCGACCTCGCCCTCTACCTGCGGGAGAAGAAGGACGGCGGGCTCTTCGGCCTGATCACCTACCGGACCGACCTCTTCGACGCCGACACCGTACGGCGGCTCGTCGAGCGCTTCGAGGTCCTGATGACCGCGGCGACGGCCGACCCCGACCGGACCGTCGAGGCCCTGCCGGTGGAGACCGCCACCGAGCGCCGTGACGTGCTCGAACGGTGGGCGGCCGGCCCGGCGCTCCCCGAGGACGGCGCGGGCACGCTGACCGCGCTGCTCTCGGCGGCGGCCCGGCAGGCGGGCGACCACCCCGCACTGGTCTTCGAGGACGCCACCGTCACCTACCGCGAACTCGACACCAGGGCGACCGCACTGGCCCGGCGCCTGCGGGCCCTCGGCGTCGGCCGGGACGACCGGGTGGCCGTGTGCCTGGAACAGTCCCCGGACCTGGCCGTCGCCCTGATCGCGGTGCTGAAGGCCGGCGGCTGCTACCTGCCGCTGGACCCGGAGCAGCCGCCCGCACGGCTGGCCCACCTGGTGGCCGACGCCGAGGTGCGCGTACTGGTGACGGACTCGGAGCTGCGCGACCACTTCCCCGGGTACGGGGGCGCGGAACTGCTCATGGACCGGACCGACCTCCGGCCGGACGACGGCCCGGACGCGGCACCGCTGACGGAGGCCTCCGGACCGGACGACCTCGCGTACGTCATCTACACCTCCGGCTCCACCGGACAGCCCAAGGGCGTCGCCGTCCAGCACCGGGAGATCCTCAACTACCTGGCCGGCGTGCGGGAACGGCTGCGGATCGAGCCCGGCGCCCGCTACGGCCTGCTGCAGTCCCTGTCCTTCGACTTCAGCATCACGATGCTGTACCTGGCGCTCACCACCGGCGGCCGGGTGCACCTGCTGCCGCGCCGCATCGCCGGCGCCGAACTCGCCGACCACATCGAGGCCTCGGCCCTCGACTACCTCAAGATGACGCCCTCCCACCTGGCCGCGCTGTCCGCCGACGCCCCGGTCGAGCGGCTGCTGCCGCGCCGGGCCCTGGTGCTCGGCGGCGAGGCCTCGGCCCAGGCCTGGGCCGCCGACCTGGCCGGCCGGGGCGACTGCGCGGTGTTCAACCACTACGGCCCGACCGAGGCCACCGTCGGCGTCACCGTCCACGAGGTCCTCCCGGAGGAGAACGGCCCCGGGAACACCCCGATCGGCACCCCGCTCGCCGGAGCGCGCTGCTACGTCCTGGACGAGGCCCGGCAGCCGGTGCCGCCCGGCGTGACCGGCGAGCTGTACCTCGGCGGGCAGCGGCTGGCCCGCGGCTACCTGGGCCGCCCCGACCTGACCGCCGAACGCTTCGTCGAGGACCCGTTCGCCGGCGGCCGGATGTACCGCACCGGCGACCTGGCCCGCTGGCGCCCATCGGGGCCCGCCCGGCCGGAGGCCGGGGGAGGGGTGCTGGAGTACCTGGGACGCGCCGACGACCAGATCAAGGTCCGCGGCTACCGGGTCGAGCCCGGCGAGATCGAGGCCGCGCTCACCGCACTGCCCGGCGTCACCCAGGCCTTCGTCACCGTCCGGGGCGAGGGCATCCGGCAGAACCTCGTCGCCTACCTGGAACGCGAGGACGGTGCGACCCTCCCCGCCGCGGCCGAACTGCGGACGGAACTCGGCGCCGTCCTGCCGGACTACATGGTCCCCGCCCGGTTCGTCGTCCTGGACCGCCTGCCGCTGCTCGCCCACGGCAAGATCGACCGCAAGGCGCTGCCGGAACCGGAGGACGCCGCCCCGGCCGCCGGGCACGTCGAACCCGAGGGCGAGACCGAGACCCTGATCGCCACGATCTGGGCCGAGGTGCTCGACGTCGCCCGGGTCGGCGCGCTCGACGACTTCTTCGAGATCGGCGGACACTCGCTGCTCGCCACCCAGGTCGTCGCCCGGCTGCGCCGCGCCTTCCCCGACCTGCCCACCCCGGTCGGCGTGATGGACCTCTTCCGCTTCCCGACCGTCCGCGGGCTCGCCGGGCTCGTCGCCGACCCCGGCGCCGACCGGGGGCCGCAGGGCCTGCTGCACCGGCTCACCCCCGAACGCCGCCGCACCACCGCGAGCGTCGTCTGCGCGCCCTACGGCGGCGGCAGCGCGCTGATCTACAAGCCGCTCGCCGACGCCCTCCCCGAGGACTGGGCGCTGCACTCCATCGCCGTCCCCGGACACGAACTCGGCGAGGAGCCGATGGACGTCGAGGAGGTCGCCGACCGCTGCGCCCGCGAGATCGTCGAGAACGTCGAGGGCCGGATCGTGCTGTACGGGCACTGCGGCGTCGGCGTGCGCCTCGCCGTCGAGATCGCCCGCCGGGTCGAGGCCGCCGGCCGGGACATCGACGCCGTCCACCTCGGCGGCATCTTCCCCTTCGCCCGCCCCAAGGGGCGCGGCGCGGCGGTCGGCGAGCGGTGGGCCCAGCTCCTCGACCGGATGCGCAGCGACCAGGACATGATCAACGGGCTGGCCGCCGCCGGGCTGGACACCGACGACATGGACCCGGAACAGCTGCGGCTGATCGTCCACAACCGCCGCACCGGAACCAAGGACGTCGAACGGTACTTCACCCGGATGTTCGGGACCGAGGGCGGACGGATCAAGGCGCCGGTGATCGCCGTCTGCGGCGAGCGGGACCCGGCCACCGAGTTCTACCAGGAGCGCTTCCGCGAGTGGCACCGGATCGCCGACACCACCGCGGTCGTGGTCCTCGACGAGGCCGGCCACTTCTACCTCAAGTACCGGGCCGCCGAACTCGCGGACATCGTCACCGGCGTCCACCGCTCGATCGCCGAGGGGCAGGAGGACCGCCACCGCCGCACCGGCGGCGCGACCTGGTGGCTGGCCGGGCTCTCCCGGGACGCCGAACGGCCGGCGGCGGACGGCGCGAGCGCACCCGTCCGCCCGACCATGCGCCGCTTCCTCACCGTCGCCTCCGGGCAGCAGGTGTCGATGATCGGGTCGGCGCTCACCGAGTTCGCCCTCCCGGTCTGGATCTACCTGCGCACCGGCTCCCTGGCCCAGTTCGGGCTGCTCGCCGCCTGCGGCCTGGTGCCCGGCATCCTCGCCGCCCCGCTCGCCGGCGCCATCGTCGACCGGGGCGACCGGCGACGCACCATGCTCCTCGGCGACCTCGCCGCCGGCGCCACCCAGGCCCTGCTGCTGGTGCTGTACGCCACCGGCGGCCTGGAGGTCTGGCACGCCTACACGCTCGTCGCCGTCCTGTCCGCCGCCCTCTCCTTCCAGCGGCTCGCCTGGAACGCGGCCGTGCCGCAGCTCGTCCCCAAGCGCTACCTCGGCCGCGCCAACGGCGTCGTCCAGATGGCCTTCGGCCTCGCCCAGTTCCTCGTGCCGCTGTTCGCCGTGGGCCTGCTCGCCGCGATCGGGCTCGGCGGCATCCTCGCCGTCGACGTGGTCGGCTACGCCGTCGCCATCGGCGTCACCCTGGCCGTCCGGTTCCCGGACGTGATGGGCGCCACCCGGCGGGAGAGCATCTCCGCCGAGATCCGCGAAGGATTCCGACGAGCCCTCGGCAGCAGGCACTTCCGGGCGATGCTGCTGTACTTCGCCGTCCTGAACGTCTTCCTCTCCCCGCTGTTCCTGCTCACCACCCCGCTGGTGCTCTCCTTCGCCCCGCTCGCCTCGGCCGGCTGGGTGTCCACGGCGGCCGGCCTCGGCGCCGTGCTCGGCGGGATCACCCTGGTGGCCTGGGGCGGACCGCGCCGGCAGAAGCTGCGCGGGGTGCTGTTCGCCACCCTCGCGGTCGCCGCGGCCTGCCTGCTCACCGGGCTGCGCCCGTCGACCTGGACGGTCTCCCTCGGCGCGTTCGGCATGACCTTCGCGCTCTCGCTGCTCAACGGCTCCTACGCGACCATCGTGCAGACCAAGGTGCCGCTGCGCTTCCACGGCCGGGTGATCGCGGTCAACACCATGGTCGCCTGGTCGACCCTGCCGGTCGGGTTCGCCGTGGTCGCCCCGTTCGGCCCCGGGCTGCTCCAGCCGCTGATGGACCGGGACGGCGCCCTCGCCTCGACCCTCGGCCGGCTCATCGGCACCGGTGACGGCCGTGGCATCGGGCTGCTCTACCTGCTGTTCGGCCTCGCCATGGCCGCCCTCGCGCTGGTCTGCCTGGCCGTCCCGGTGCTGCGCCACTTCGACCGGGACGTGCCCGACGCCGAGCCCGACGACCTGGTCGGCCTGAAGACCCTCCAGGACCGGGCCGCGGCCGAGGCCGTCGCCGAGGCCACCGCCGAAACCAAGGCCGCCGCCGCTGCCGCCGAAGCGGCCCCGGCGCACCGCTCCGAACTCCCGCACCGCTCCGAGACCGAGGTGACCGTCCGGTGACCACCGCCACCCACCACCCACTGACCGCCGAACAGCGCCGGCTCTGGTTCCTCCAGCAGCTCCACCCGGACGACGCCGGGTTCAACATGTACCTCAACCGGCGCTGGACCGGCCCGCTCGACCCGGCGGCCCTGCGCACCGCCCTGAGTCGGCTGGCCGCGCGGCACGAGATCCTCCGCACGCGCTTCGTGGTCGACGGCCCCGACGCGGCGGAGCCCGTCCAACTGGTCCAGCCCCCGGCCGAGATCGACCTGGTCACGCTCCGGCTGCCCGAGGACGCCACCGAGGCGGACTTCACGGACGCCTGCCGCCCGTACGTCAACGCGCCGTTCGACCTCGCCGCCGCGCCGCCCCTGCGGGCGACCCTGATCAGCGCGGGGGAGCGGGAGCACGCGGTCAGCGTCGTGGTCCACCACATCGTCGCGGACGGCTGGTCCTTCCGCACCATGTGGCGCGAGCTGCTCGCCCTCTACCGCGAGGCGATCGGCGAGGCGCCCGCCGACCTGCCGGAACTCCAGCTCCAGTACGGCGACTTCGCCCGCGCCGAACAGGCCAGGACCGGCGGGGCGTCGGGCGAGGAGGCGTTCCGGTTCTGGGCGGAGCGGCTGGCCGGCACCGGGGCGCTGCGGCTGCCCTTCGACCGGCCGAGGCCCTCGGCCCCCACCAGGCCCGCCGGGTTCGTCACCGTCGACCTCGGCCCCGAGCTGACCGCCGACCTCGACCGGCTCGCCCGGCAGGAGCGGTGCACCCCGTTCATGGTGCTGCTCGCCGGCTACCAGTGCGTGCTCGCGCGCTGGACCGGCTGCCCGGACTTCGTGGTCGGCACCCCGCTGGCGGGCCGCACCGAGAAGGCGCACGAGGCGCTGCTCGGCTACTTCAACCGCACCGCGGTGATCAGGTCGGACCTGACCGGGGACCCGGACTTCCGTACCGTGCTGAAGCGGACCAGGTCCGCCGCGCTCGCCGCGCTGAGCCGCCCCGACGCCCCGGCCGAGCGGCTCGCCGCCCACCTGGGCCTGCCCGCGGACACCGGGGCCGGGCCGCTCTACCAGGCCGTCTTCGTCCACCAGAGCCAGAACGAGGTGACGGACGGCTCCGGCGGGCCCGCGCTGCCCGAGGGCGTCCGCACGACGAGCATGGACTCCGGCTTCGAGCAGGCCAAGACCGACCTGCTGCTCGACAGCTGGCGCACCGCCGACGGCGGCATCACGCTCTCCTTCAGCTACGACCGCGAGCTCTTCGACCGGGAGACCGTCGAGGCGCTCGGCGGCCGGTGCCGCGAGCTGTACGCGCGGATCGTCCAGGACCCGGAACTCCCGCTGCACGGCGACTGGTTCGTCGGGGCGCGGGAGCGCGCGGCGCTGCTCGCCCTGGGCGCGGGCCCGGCCGCTCCGGCCACGGTGCGCACGGTGCTGGAGCGGTTCGCGGAGCAGGCCGCCACGCGGCCGGACGCGCCGGCGCTGGAGTGCGAGGGCCGGACGCTGTCCTACGCCGAACTCGACCGGCGCTCCACCGAACTGGCGCGCCGGCTCGGCCCGGTGGCCGGCCGGGTGGTCGCGGTGTCGATGGCGCCCTCCGCCGACCTGGTCGTCGCGCTGACGGCGGTCTGGAAGGCCGGCGCCGCCTACCTGCCGCTCGACCCGGCCCACCCCGAGGACCGCCGCGCCCTGATGGTCCGCGAGGCCGACGCCGTCCTCACCCTCACCGGCACCCACCTGCCGGAGGCCGGGGCCGGCGAACTCGCCCCGGTCGACCCGGAGGGCCTGGCCTACGTCCTCTACACCTCCGGCTCCACCGGGACGCCGAAGGCCGTCGCCGTCGACCACACGGCGGTGTCCGCCCGGGTCGACTGGATGACGGGCTCCGACGGCTACGCGCTGGGCCCGGCCGACCGGATCGTCCAGTTCGCCTCCCTCGGCTTCGACACCCACGTGGAGGAGATCTGGCCGGCGCTGGCGGCCGGGGCGTGCGTCGTGCTGCTGCCCGGCGGCGGCCGGACCCTGCCCGACCTGCTGGACGGCCCGTCCGGACGCTCCGTCACCGTGCTGGACCTGCCGACGGCCTACTGGGAGGAGCTGGTCGGCCTCGGCGGGCAGACCCGCTGGCCGCGGGCGCTGCGGCTGGTGGTCATCGGCGGCTCCGAGGCACACGCCGACACCGTGGCCCGCTGGCGCGAACGGCACGCGGACACCGTCCGGCTGGTCAACACCTACGGCCCCACCGAGGCCACCGTGATCGTCACCGCGGCCGAGCTGACGGAGGCGGACACCGACCGCCGGCCCACGCTGGGCCGTCCGCTGCCCGGGGTCAGGCTCCACGTACTGGACGAGCGCGGCGGGCTGCTGCCCCGGGGGTCCGAGGGCGAGCTGTACATCGGCGGCAGCGGCCTGGCCCGGGGCTACCTGGGCCGGCCCGAGCTGACGGCGACCGCCTTCCTGCCCGATCCGTACGCCGGCGGCGTGATGTACCGCACCGGGGACCGGGCGCGGTGGCGGGCGGACGGCCGGCTGGAGTTCCTGGGCCGCGGCGACGCGCAGGTGAAGCTGCGCGGCTACCGGATCGAGCCCGCGGAGATCGAGGCGGCGCTGACGGCGCACCCGGCCGTGGCGCAGGCCGCGGTGCTGGTCCGGGACGGCCGGCGGCTGGTGGCGTACGCCGTCCCGAGCCCGGGGGCCGAGCCCGGCCCGGCCGAGCTGCGCGAGCACCTGGCGCTGCGGCTGCCCTCGTACATGGTCCCGGACGCCGTGCTCACCCTGGCCCGGCTGCCGCTGACCGCGAACGGCAAGCTCGACCCCGCGGCCCTGCCCGACCCCGGGACGGCCACCGGGGAGGACTACGTCGCGCCGCGCAGCGATGCCGAGCAGCTGGTCACCGAGCTGTGGCAGGAGGTCCTCGGGGTGCCGCGGGTCGGCGTGTTCGACGACTTCCTGGCGCTCGGCGGGGACTCCCTCCTGGTCACCCGGGTGGCCGCGCGGATCCGGTCCGGCCTCGGCCTCGACATCCCGATCCGCGACGTGTTCGAGAGCAGCACGCCGGCGGCCCTCGCGGCCCGGATCGAGGCGCTGCTGATCGCCGAGATCGACGCGCTCAGCGAGGAGGAGGCGGCCGGTCGGCTGACCGGCTGAACTCGGCCGGGCGGGGCGTGATCCGGGGGCGCGGTCGGTGACGACCGCGCCCCCGGCGCATCCGGGTCACCTGCCGGCGGCCCCCGCCAGCGCGGCGGCGAGGTCGTCGGCCAGCGCCGTCATCGTCCCCGCGTCGAAGGCGTGCTCGTTGTACCGCAGCCAGCACCGCAGTTCGCCGTCCGGCTGCTCGGTGACCGCGAGCTCCGGGACGTGCCGGTCGCCGCCGGGCAGCGGGTACGGCACGGTGGCGTTGCGCGGCAGCTCCCACGCGGCGCAGGCCACCCCCGGCAGCTGGGCCGGCGCGCTCCAGTTCTCGTACCTCAGCCAGGCCGCGAACGGCACCTGCGGGCTGAACTCCGCGAACGGGTACAGCTGGTGGTCGAGCGCGGCGGTGGCGGCGGACCGGACGCGGTCGAGCAGTTCGGCGAACCCGGGCGCGCCCGACGCGTCCACCCGCACCAGCAGCGACTGCACGAAGCAGCCGACCGCCCGCTCCGCCTCCGGCCTGGTCCGGCCGGGCACCGGAGTCATCAGGACGAGGTCCTCCCGGCCGCTGCGGGCGGCCAGCAGGCCGCTCCAGACCGCCGCCACCGCGAGGAACGGGGTGGCGCCCAGCTCCGCGGCCCGGGCCCGCAGCGCGTCCGCCGCCCCGGCCGGCACCGTGAACGCGTGGGCGGCGCTCAGCACCACCTCGGTGTGGCGGCGTCCGGGGAAGGGGTCGATGGCCTCGGGCGCGTCGGCGAGCGCCGTCGCGAAGTGGGTCCGGGACGCCGGCCAGTGGGCGTTCGACCACTCCACCAGTTCGCGGTACTCCGGGCCGGGCCTGGCGGCGGGCGCCCGGCGGCCGTTGCTCAGCGCCGAGTACAGCACCCCCAGGTCGCGCAGCAGCAGGCCCAGCGACCAGCCGTCGCTGACGAGGTGGTGGACGGCCAGCATGACGGCGTGGTCCTCCGGGCCCCGGCTCACCACGGCGAGCCGGGTCATCGGGTCGTAGGCGAGGTCCGTCGGGCGGTCGCGGACGGCGACCAGCCGGGCCGACACCTCCTCGTCGCTCTCACCGGGTGCGCCCGCCAGCACCACGTCCGCGCGGGGCTCCGCCTGCAGGACGGCCCGCAGCACCCCGGGCTCGGCGTCGGGCACCGGCACGAACCCGGTGCGCAGCGCGGGGTGGCGGCGGATCGCCTCGTGCAGGGCGTCGGCCAGGACGTCCGTCCGCAGGGCCTGGGTCACCCGGAACATCACCGCCACCGAGCCGACGTTGCGGCCCGGGGCCTCGGCCATCCAGCGCAGGAAGTTCTCCTGCTGCGAGGTGAGCGGCAGGTCGTGCGGCTGGGCGCGCAGGGAGCGGAGGAACGCCGACACCTCGGCCCCGGAGCGCTCCTCGGGCCCGGCCGCGGTGGCCTCGGCCCGCTCCAGCCAGGCCGCCTGGGCGCGCAGCGAGGGCCGCTCGAAAACCAGCGCGGTGCGCGCCGCCACGCCGAACTCGGCGGAGATCGCGGCGGCCAGCTGGACCGCGCGGAACGAGTCGCCGCCGAGGGCGAAGAACTCGTCCTCCACCGCGCGGACCGGCCGCCCCAGCACCGTCCGCCACAGGCCCGCCAGGGCGAGTTCGCGCTCCGTCTCCGGGGCCCGTCCGGCCGCCGGGGCGGGCTCGTCGAACGCGGGCCGGAGCTGGTGCTTGACCACCTTGCCGCTGGGGTTGCGCGGCAGGGAGTCCACCACCAGGACGCGCACCGGGAGTTCGGGCCGGGCGAGCCGCTCGCTCAGGAACAGCCGCAGGCCGTCGAGGTCGATCCCGCCCGGCAGCGGGACCACCGCGGCCACCGGCACCTGGCCCATCACCGGATGCGGCAGGCCGAGCGCGGCCGCGTCGGCCACCTGCGGGTGCTCGTGCAGCACCGCCTCGATCCGCAGCGTCGAGACCTTCAGCGCACCGGACTTGACGATGTCGCTCTCCCGGTCGACCAGGTGGAGGAAGCCGTCCCCGTCCAGCCTGCCGAGGTCGCCCATGCGCACCCAGCCGTCGCGGAAGACGGAGTCGGAGGACGCGCCGGCGTACTCGCGCGGCGGGCCGGGCTGGCGCAGCCAGATCTCGCCGGTCGCACCGGGCTCCACCGGCTTCCCGGCGTCGTCCAGGATCCGCAGGTCGGCCGGGTCGGTCGGACGGCCCACCGAGCCCGGGCGACTCGGGTCGACGATCGCGGATATCTGGGCGGGGGACGCCTCGGCCGAGGTGTAGGTGTTGACGACCGTCGCCTTCGGCAGGGCGGCGGACAGCCCCGCGGCGACGGCCGGCGGGAGGGCGGCGGCGGTGGAACTGACCAGCAGGACGCTGCCGAGGTCCCGGCGGTCGGCGACCGCGGAGTTCAGCAGCTCCACCGCCATCGACGGCACCAGGAAGACCGTGCCCGCGCCGAACTCCTCGACCACCCGTCCGAACTCCTCCGCGTCGAAACGCGGCAGGCAGATCGTCGTGGGCTGCGCGGTCAGCGCGTTCACCAGGACCGCCTGGGCGGCGTTGGTCCCGATCGGGAAGGCGTGCACCGCGTGCCGGGAGTGCGCGTACGGGCGGGGGCGGGGGTTGAGGACCAGCCCGGCGGTCAGGCTCGCGTGCGCGGCCCGGACGCCCTTCGGCGTGCCGGTCGTCCCGGAGGTCCCGATGATCTGGGCCAGGTCCCCGGGGCCGACCCGGTGCGGCGGCTCCTGCCCGTCCCGGACACCGGGCTCCTCCGACTCCTCCAGCTCCTCCAGCCGGGCGGTGGGCAGCGCGGTGCGGGGGCCGCCCCCGGCGATCGCCCGGCTCGCTCCGGCGACCTCGACCAGCCGCTCGACGTCGGCCGGGCCCAGGTCCTCGCGGATCACCAGCCCGGCCGCGCCCGCGTAGTGGGCCGCCAGGAGCGCCACGGCGTACGCCTCCCATTCCCGGTTGGTGAACAGCAGCGCCACCGTGTCCCCGGGCCGGACACCCGCCCGGGCCAGCCCGTGCGCGGCCCGCACCGCCCGTTCGCGCCACCGGCCGTAGGTGAGGCTCCCGCCGCCCGGTACGAGCAGGGCGACGCGGTCGGGATGGAGGGCCGCCCGGTGGTCCAGGAGCGCGGGGAGCGTGAGCGGGACGGAGGCGGGCTGGGCGCTGATGACGACTCCCAAGAGGCTTTCGGAGCGTGGCAGAGCGATACCGGAGGAAGATCGGCCGCTGATTGGTCCAGACCGTATCGGAACGGTGAAGGAAGACGCCAGATCCGTCCACGGATCGTCACGACCCTTGCGGCACAAGCCCGGAGCGCCACTCCGCAGGGGGTCGCGGACCGGCTCGGGGGAGGTTGCGCCGGGGGTGCGGCTGGTCCTGGTGACGCCGTGGGTGGTGAGGCCGCTCCCGCGGATCCCGACGACCGTGCCGTACCCGCCCGTCCGCCGGCGCACGCGGGCTCCACCACCGGTGAGCACCGGCGATCCGTCCTCGGTTAGCCTCCCCCACGTGGACGATCACACCGAACCCCCGACCCGGCGGGTCTTCGTGGCCCTGGCTCCGCCCGACGAGGCCAAGGACGAACTGGCCCGTGCCCTGGAGCCCGCCTACGCCGGGTACCCGCGGCTGCGGTGGAACCGGATCGAGGACTGGCACATCACCCTGGCCTTCCTCGGCGAACAGCCGTCCACGGTGGTGCCCCCGCTGCGCGCGGCGCTGGCCGACCGGGCCGCCTCACGCCCCGCCCTGCACCTGGGTCTGCGGGGCGGCGGCCACTTCGACCGGCGACTGCTGTGGACCGGGATCGACGGCGACCTGGAGCAGCTGCACCTGCTCGCCGCCGACGTCCGGGACGTGGTCAGGTCCTGCGGGATCGAGTTCAGGGAGCGGCCGCTGCAGCCCCACCTGACGCTGGCGCGGTCCCGCCGTGACGACTCCGTCAGCGTCCCGCTGGCCGCGGCCGGGCTCACCGGGTTCGCGGGCCGCCGCTGGCGGACCGAACGCCTCCACCTCGTCGGCAGCAACATCGGCCGCGGCCCCGGGCCGATCCACTACCGCGACATCGAGGCGTGGCGCTTCGGCGTCGCCGTCCGGGCCGGTGGCGGCGACGCCCCCACCGAGCCGTAGCCCGCGGGCCGGCGCTCGCTGGGGCCGCAGGGGCTGGGGATCCGCTGTCGTGCCGCTGGTGGGGCTGGGAGGTCGGATATCGGACAACAGGCCGCCCGCACGGTCCGGGATCTCCCGACCCGGGCAGGTACGAGGGGCCGGGGTTGTCCGGCATCCGGTCATGACGACCCGGAGCCGCCCCGGATCCGACAAGAGGGGAATGTTCCGCCATGGGTGAACTGGACGGCAGGACGGCACTGGTGACGGGCGGCTCGCGCGGGATCGGACGGGCGGTCGCACTGCGGCTCGCCGCCGACGGGGCGTTGGTCGCGGTGCACTACGCCGGCAACGAGGAGGCCGCCGCGGAGACGGTGGGGCTGATCGCCGGATCCGGCGGCCGGGCTTTCGCGGTGCGGGCCCGGTTCGGCGAGGACGGCGCGCTGGACCAGCTGTTCGAGGGCCTCACGGCCGGGCTGGCGGAGCACGGCGAGGACGGCCTGGACGTCCTGGTCAACAACGCGGGCATCCACGTGATGGCCTCGATCGGGCAGATCACCGAGGAGGAGTTCGACCGGGTGATGGCGGTCAACCTGCGGACCCCGGTCTTCCTGATCCAGCGGGTCCTGCCGCTGCTACGGGACGGCGGGCGGATCGTGAACGTGGCCTCGACGGCCGCCCGGATCGGCGCGCCCGTCCAGATCGGCTACGCCGTCAGCAAGACGGCGCTGACGGCCCTCGCCGCCCCGCTCGCCAACGAGTTCGGCCGGCGCGGGATCACCGTGAACACCATCAACCCCGGTGTGATCCTCACCGACATGACGTCCCCGTGGGTGAACGCCCAGGAGACCAACGGCTGGGTGGAGTCGCTGACCGCCCTGGGCCGGATCGGCCAGCCGGAGGACGTCGCCGACATCGTGGGCTTCCTGGCCGGCGCGCAGGGCCGCTGGGTGACCGGTCAGGCCATCGACGCCTCCGGCGGCTTCTACCTCGGTCCGATCCCGCCGGTCTGACCGCACCGCGCTCCCGGCCCGGAAGCGTACGGGCGGGATCGGGAAGTGCCTCAGCAACTCCGCCATCCAGGCGGCCGGGTGGGTGGCCGTCGCCGCGCCGCCGGGCAGGGCGCGGGCCTTGCGGATGCCCTCCACCAGCGCCGCGACGGCGGCCTCGGCGGTGTACCGCTCGGCGACCCGCCGGCGGCCCGCAGCAGCGGGATCTGCTGGTTCAGCACGCGGATGCCGCCCAGCGGGAACTGGAACTCGAACGACGCGTAGATCACTCGGCCGGTCATCGCACCCTCCCGGGGACGCCAGGTGCGGTGAGACCGACTCACCGGCACCCCCCGCCTCCTAACCGCTCCGCCTCCGGCACACGCTCCGTATCGGGACGGTCGGTGAACCGCACGGGTCGGGCCGGGGGGCGGCGGGGGGGGGGGGGCCCCCCCCCG
>NZ_JBHTWX010000126.1:0-24070 GCF_042792155.1 Kitasatospora sp. NPDC056651
GGGGGCTGTTTTTGTTTAACACCCCCCGGGCCCCCGCCCCCCGTTTCCCGGGGGGGTCCGGGCCCTGCCGCGTTCTCCCGGGTGACTCCCGTCTCAGATACTAGGAAATCCAAGTATTCGTGCAGACACGGCCGGGGCGGGGTCGTACCGTGGAAGGGCCATACGGTGTGCCGCCCCTGTAGCCAGGGCTTCGCGGCCCGTGTGCGCGTGCGCCTTCACGAGCAGGCGATCCCTGCTTCCGCGCTCCCCTCGTCTTCCTCGCGCTGACCCCCCGCAGCGCCGCTTCCAAGGAGCCCGGTATGTCGCCGACCGCCGACCGCCACGTCACGTCCGCCCCCGCCGCCACCCCCGCCCGCGCCCCGCGCCGCCGCCGGGCCGTCGAGCGGAACCCCTTCGCGGCCGCCGCCCTGCAGCGCTCGCTGGACCGCCGGGACAACGGCGGTGCGACCGGCCACCACTGAGGCCGTCGTCGCGGCGGGTGGCGTTCATCCTCCGAATAGGCCGAACGGGCCGGTTCGATGTCACCCAGTAGAGTGCAACCTCGGTCCGTCCGAGGGAAGTTGCTCGTCCCCGTCGGCGCGATCATCCTAATTTGGGGCCCTCGGAGGGGTGATCGACGTTCGCGTGGGCGGGCGTCAGCGGCACGGTGTGCGGATCTGTCCCCCTGCCGGGGGAAAGGGCCCAGTGCGTCTGCCACCCGTCCGCCGACCCGCCGCCCGGATCGGCCTCACCCTGGCCCTGCTGGCCGCCAGCGCCGCCCTCGCCGCCACCCCGGCGGAGGGCAGCCCGCCGGCCGCGGGGCCACCGTCCACCGGTCCGGCCCCGGGCCGAACGGTCTCCGTCCTGCTCGAACTCACCACCGAGGCGGCCGGCCCCGCCTGGCGACGCGCCGCCGACGGTGCCCGGCGGGCCCGGCGCTCCCCGGAGGACGTCCACCGGGAAGCCGCCCGGGCCGGCGCGGCCCAGCGCGCCCGCGCCGGGGACGCGCTCGACCGGCTCGCCGGAGCCGTCCACCGGGCGGCGCCCGCCGCCCGCGAGCTCTACCGCACCCGCACGGTGCTGGCCGGCCTCGCGGTCAGCGCGCCCGCCGACCGGCTGCCCGCGCTGCGGGCGCTGCCCGGCGTCCGGGGCGTCCACCCGATCGTCAACAAGCGGCGCGACAACGCCCACTCGGTGCCGCTGACCGGCGCCCCGCAGGTCTGGGCCGCGGGCCAGTCCGGCGGCACCGGCCGGGGCACGCGGATCGGGATCATCGACAGCGGCATCGACTACACCCACGCCGACTTCGGCGGCCCCGGCACCGAGGAGGCCTTCCGCTCGGTCGAGCGCGGCAAGCCCGCGCCGCCCGCGCTGTTCCCCAACGCCAAGGTGGTCGGCGGCCGGGACCTGGTCGGCGACGACTACGACCCCGACCCCGCCTCCCCGCACCACCAGCCGGTGCCGCACCCGAGCGACAACCCGATCGACTGCGTGCGCAACGGGCACGGCACCCACGTGGCCGGCACCGCGGCCGGGTACGGCGTCACCGCCGACGGCCGCCCGTACACCGGTCCGTACGGGCCCGGGCTGGACCCGGCCGCCTTCCGGATCGGCCCCGGCACCGCCCCGGGCGCGCAGCTGTACGGGATCCGGGTGTTCGGCTGCGACGGCTCCACCGACCGGGTCGCCGAGGCGCTCGACCTGGCCGCCGACCCGAACGGGGACGGCGACCTCAGCGACCGGCTCGACGTCGTCAACCTCTCGCTCGGCAGCCACTTCGGCAGCACCGACGACACCGACGCACTGGCCGTCGACCGGCTCGCCGAGCTGGGCACCGTCGTGATCGCGGCGGCGGGCAACGACGGCGACGTGTACGCCATCGGCGGCAGCCCCGGCACCGCGGCCCGGGCGATCACCGTCGCCGCCTCGGTGCACGGGCACGCCGACGTGGACGGCATCACCGTGCTCGCCCCCGCCGCCGGAGCCGGGGTCGTCCCGGCCCACTGGAGCGAGCGCTACCAGGGCTGGTCCAGCACCGAGGTCAGCGGCGAACTCGCGCTGCCCGTCGACCAGTCGGACGGCTGCACCGACTTCAGCGAGGCCGACCGGCAGCGGCTCAAGGGGCGCATCGCGCTGCTCGACTGGCGCACCCGCGAGGCCGACCGGCCCTGCAACTCCGGACCGCGCGCCGACCACGCCGCCGACGCGGGCGCGATCGGCGCGCTGTACGCGGCCGACTCCGACCACCTCGCCGAGATCTCCGGCGACGACCGGATCCCGGCCGCGCTGCTGGCCCGGGCCGACGGCGAGCGGCTTCGGCGGGCCGTGGCCGCCGGGCCGGTGCGGGTCCGGCTGGCCACGCCCGGCAACCCGCTGCACGGCTCCGTCGCACAGGACCAGCCGGGCCGGGCCGACACCCTGACCGACTTCACCTCGCGCGGCATCGGCGTGCCCGGCGTGGTCAAGCCCGACCTGGCGGCCCCCGGCGAGAGCATCTGGTCCACCCTGGTCGGCAGCGGCACCGGCGGCCAGCGCGAGAGCGGCACCTCGATGGCCACCCCGCACGTGGCCGGGCTCGCCGCGCTGGTCCGCGCCGCGCACCCGGACTGGACGGTCGAGCAGGTCAAGGCCGCGCTGATGAACACCAGCGTGGACACCTACCTCGGCGACGACCGCACCGGGCCGGTCTACGGGCCCTCGCGCACCGGGGCCGGGCGGGTCCGGGTGGACCGGGCGGTACGCACCCCGGCCGTCGCCTACGCGGCGGGGGAGGGCGCGGTGGAGGGCGGCGTCGGGGTCTCCTTCGGGCCGGTCGAGGTCGGCGGTCCGACGACGCTGACCCGGGAGATCGAGGTGCGCAACACCTCGGGCTCGCCGCTGGGCTACCGCACCTCGTACGCGGCGGCCACCGAAGTGCCCGGCGCCTCGTACCGGGTGACGCCGGCCCGGGTGGACGTCCCGGCCGGCGGCACGGCACGGGTGCGGGTGACGCTGTCCGTGCCGGGGCGGCTGGGGCGCGCGCCCGACCCGACCATCGACACCGTGCAGGGCGGCAGGGCCCGCAGCTACCGGGCCGAGCTCTCCGGGCGGGTGCTGCTCACCCCGGTCGGGGACGACGGGCTGCCGCAGCTGAGGGTCCCCGTGCTGGCCGCCCCCCGCCCGGTCGGCGACCTCACGGCGACGGCCGCCGTCCGCACCGCCCGGGACGGCACCCTGGTCGCCCTCGGCGGCCGGGCCGCGCCCGGTGAACAGCCCGGCCTGGTCAGCGCCTTCGCGCTCGGCGGCGAGGGGGCCCGCTGGCCCGACTGCCCGCCCGGCGCCGGCGGCGTGGCGGCCGGGCCGGGGGCGGGCATCCGGCCCAAGGACACGGGGGAGGGCGCGGGGGAGGAGGCGGACGAGGTCTGCGTCGAACACCCGGGCGAGCGGTCCGCCGACCTGCGCGCGGCCGGGGCCGCCGTCGACTCCGAACTCCTGTACGTGGGCGTGCAGTCGTGGGCGCCCGCGACCACCCCGGTGGGGCTGTACGGGGTGCGGGTGGCGCTGGACACCGACGGGGACGGCAGCACCGACGTCATCCTCAAGGCCGACCGGCAGCGCGGCAGCGACGTGCTGGTCTCCCGCGCCCTGGACGCCCGCACCGGGGCCGAACTCGACGTCCAGCCGCTCAACGCCCGCTGGGGCGACACCGACACCGGGCTGCTGGACAGCGACGTCCTGGTGCTGCCCGTCCGGCTGAGCGCCCTGCCCGGCGTCGCACCCGGGCACAGCACCGTCCGCTACGGGGTCTGGACCGGCTACGCCGGGGGCGGCACGCCGGACGTGACGGAGGCGCTCTCCGCCATCGGGCTGACCGGCACCACCCCCTCCGTCCCGCTGGACGTCCTGCACCCGGCGCTCACCGTCGAGGCCGGCGTCGGCGGGCCGACGGCGGTGACGGCCCCGGTCGGCCCGGGCAGCGTCCTCGCCGTGCACCGGGCCGAGGGCGACACCTCGCGGCTCCTGCTGCTCCACCACCTCAACCCGGCCGAACGGCGGGCCCAGGTGCTCGACCTGCCGTGACCCGCGCAGGACGGGGGCGGCCCGCCGGGGCTCCGGTGGGCCGCCCCCGTGGCGTCCGGGCCGTCCGGGGTGCCCGCGCCGTCCGGGGTGTCGGGGTGCCGGGGTGAGCCCCCGTCACGTTCCGGGGGCCCGCGCCGCCCGGCGGCGCTCTCGGCGCGGGGCGCCGGCGGGGCGGCGGGACAGGCGGGCGAAGGCGGCCACCAGGACGAGGACGCCCGCGGCGGCGGAGGCGACGGTGAGGCCCTCGGTGAGGCCGGGCGGGCGGAAGGCGCAGGCCACCCGGGAGGCGCCCCCGCCCAGGGGGACGCCGATCATGCCGAGGACGGGGGTGGGGGCGGTGCGCCGGCCGCCGTCGACGGCGCAGGTCCAGCCCTCGGTGGCCGGGACGGACAGCAGCGCCGTGCCGGTGGAACCCGCCGGGAGGGTGGCGGTGAGGGTGTGCCCGCCGGCCTCGACCCGGGTGGCGCCGGTGGCGGTGAGGCGGGCGACGGCGGCCTCCAAGGCGCCGGCCCGCAGGCAGCCGATCGGGCGGGCGGGGACCTGGCTCACCACGTCCGAGCGCAGGGTCACCCGGACCACCCCGTCCGCCGGGACGGTCCCCAGCCGCTGGATCGGCACGGCGGTGGTGGGCTGGTCGCCGTCGCTGCGGAAGCCGGTGCCGAGGCCGCTGACCGTGCCCCGGTACCAGAGCCCGTGGAAGAAGGCCGTCCCGCCCGGCGTGCACGCGGCGGTGAACACCGTGCCCTCCGGGCCGCCCGGCACCGACCAGCCGCTGGTGCCGTGCAGGGTGGGTGCCGGGCCGCCGGCCGGGACGGGCAGCGGGGCGTCGTACACCTGGCTGCCGAGCAGCGACTCCTGCCGGGACCAGACCGAGGAGGTGTCCGGCCGGGCGCCCGGGGGCAGCACGGTGACCAGCGGCGGGGCGGCGCTCCGAACGGGGACGGGGGCGGGGACGGGCACGGGGACTGGCCCGAGCGGCGGCGGCCCCCCGTCGAGGTGGGTGCGGACGCCGAACAGCGCCTGCCCGACCGGGTCGGTGACGCTCGCGGTCTGCCGCCCGCCGGCCGTCCAGCCCGCGCCGAGGTCGTGCAGCAGCAGGGCGGCGACGGTCGGCAGGTAGCTGCTGAAGTAGCCGCCGCCCTGGCCGTTCAGCAGCAGCGGGTCGTTGGGGGTGAAGGCGTGCGGGCCGGGGTCGCTGCGGCCGCGCGGCCAGTCGGCGGCCGCGCGCAGCGCCGCGTGCCCGGCCCGGACGGCCACCGGGGAGACGCCGTCGGCGGGGGCCGCGCCGAGCGCCGCGTACCCCGACCAGACGGCGTTGCCCAGCACCGCGCCGCCGATCACCCAGGTGGCCAGGGTGTTCGCCCGCCGGTCGGGGTGCCGGCGGTCCAGCACCCACAGCGCGGCCGACAGGACCGCGCCGCCGACGGCCAGCAGCACCCAGGTTGCGGGGCGCACCGCGTGCCGGCTCGCCGCCAGGGCGGCGATCACCGCCACCGCGGCGGCGCCGCCCAGCAGGGTGAGCAGGTCCGGCCGGTGCGCCAGCGAGACCCAGCCGGCCAGCACCAGCAGCCCGCTCAGCACGAAGGCCACCCGGTACGGCCCGCCGGCCGGGATCGCCAGACCGTGCCAGACCAGCACGGTCGGCGTCCAGAGGAAGCCGACCGCCACCAGGGCCAGCGCCGCGCACCAGAGCGCGCGCTCCCGCGGTCGCACCCGCCGGTTGAACGGCAGGCCGCACACCACCAGCAGCCCGAGGACGCCGATCGCCGCGTCCGGCAGCTGCTGGCCGCCGTGGGCGGCGGGCAGCAGCCGGGCGAGGTGGCCGCCCAGGCCGGACGGGCCGAGCGGCTCGACCGGGGACTCCGGCTGGGCCCGGCGGGCGGCCCGGACCGCCACGAACAGCACGGGGGAGGCGAGCAGCACCCCGGTGACGGCCATGGTGACGGCCCGGCCGGTGGCCCGGACCCGCAGGCGCGGCGGGCGCGGGGCGGCGAACAGCCGGACGGCGAACAGCAGCCCGGCCGCCAGGGTGGCCAGCGCGGCGGTGTACAGGTTGCCCGCCCAGGCGAGGGCGACGCACAGCGACCCGGCCACCCAGTGCCGTTCGCGCAGGCACCAGTCGGCGGCGAGGCCGAGCAGCGGCAGCGAGACCAGGCCCCAGAGCCACATCGGGGCGGCCCCGCCGACGTCCAGCACCCAGGCGCACAGCCCGTACCCGACGGCGGCGAGCGCCCGCAGCCGGTGCGGGCCGGGGTGGAGGCGGCCGAGCAGGCGGGCCATCAGGGCGGTGCCGAGGCCGATGGTGGCCAGGGTGACCAGGAAGACGGCGAGCGGGCCCTGGTCGCGGGGGAGGAGCGCGGTGGGCCAGGAGAAGGGGTTCATGAGGTAGGCGAAGAAGTCCGCCAGGAACGGGACGCCGTAGCCGCTGTTCCAGTTGACCAGCAGGTCCCCGGCGGCCTGGCCGTGCAGCAGGTCCCACAGGTGGGCGTGGTACGGCACGGCCACCGCCCGAGCCCCGGCCGGCCACTGCCCGCGCAGCCCCGCCGCCAGCGCGTACCCGCCCGCCGCCAGCCCCGCCGCACCCCCGCAGACCAGCGCCTCCCGCCGTCGCCCGCCCATCCGCACCCCGCTCCCCGCGATCCGCGATCCGCGATCCGTCGAACCCCGCCACCCTAAGCACGCCGCGGAGCCCCGGCGGTCACTCGCGCTCCCTCGAAAGGGTGGCGTCCGAGGAAGCGTCGCCGAGTAGCCTGGGATGGCCGTCAGGATGCCCGTATGGGAGGAACCCATGAGCATCGCGCCGTACCCCGACTGGATTCGGCCTCCTGCTGGTGGCTACACCGCAGAGGACCTCGACCGGCTGCCTGATCTCCCGCCGCACACCGAGCTGCTCGACGGGAGCCTGATCTTCGTGAGTCCGCAGACGAAATTCCCCGTCCGAGCGAAGCGGGTGCTGGAACGGGGGTTGGAGAAGGCGGTTTTGGAAGGCTGGGAAGTGTGGCCGGAGATGACGGTCACGCTCGACCGCCGGAACCGGACCGAGCCCGATCTGCTCGTGGTCCACGAGGACTCGGACACCGGCTATCGCCAGACGGGCTTCTCCGCCGAGCACGTCCTCCTCGCGGTCGAGGTCGTTTCGGAGGAGTCCCGCGAGCGGGACCGGGAGATCAAGCCGCGCAAGTACGCGGCAGCCGGGATTCGTCACTTCTGGCGCGTCGAGTGCGACGAGGGCCGCCCGGTCGTCTACACGTTCGAGCTGGAGCCGGCGTCCAAGCGGTACCTCCCGACCGGGATCCACCACAAGCAGTTGAAGGTCGATCAGCCGTTCGAGATCGAGATCGACCTGACCTGACCGTCCGCATGGTGGACGCGAGGTGTCAGCACCTGGGACGGCGGAGTAGGGTCCGAGCATGTCTCGCACCATTCGTCTCGCAGTTGTCCCCGGTGACGGCATCGGCCAGGAAGTGGTGGCCGAAGGCCTCAAGGTCCTGGGTGCCGCGCTTCCCACCGACGTGAAGCTGGAGACCACCGAGTACGACCTCGGGGCCCGGCGCTACCACCGGACCGGCGAGACGCTGCCGGACGACGTGCTGGCGGAGCTGAAGTCCCACGACGCGATCCTGCTGGGCGCCATCGGCGACCCGAGCGTGCCGTCGGGCGTGCTGGAGCGGGGGCTGCTGCTCAAGCTGCGGTTCGCCTTCGACCACCACATCAACCTGCGTCCGGGCCGGCTCTTCCCCGGGGTGAAGTCCCCGCTGGGCGGCGAGCCGGAGATCGACTTCGTGGTCGTCCGCGAGGGCACCGAGGGCCCGTACGTCGGCAACGGCGGCACGCTGCGCACCGGGACGCCGCAGGAGGTGGCCACCGAGGTCAGCCTGAACACCGCGTACGGCATCGAGCGCGTGGTCCGCGACGCCTACCGCCGGGCGCAGGCGCGGCCGCGCAAGAAGCTCACCCTGGTGCACAAGAACAACGTGCTGGTGCACGCCGGTCACCTGTGGACGCGGATCTTCGCCGAGGTCGGCCGGGAGTTCCCCGAGGTCACCACCGACTACCTGCACGTCGACGCGGCGACGATCTTCTTCGTCACCCAGCCGGAGCGCTTCGACGTCATCGTCACCGACAACCTGTTCGGCGACATCCTGACCGACCTGGCCGCCGCCGTCACCGGTGGCATCGGCCTGGCCGCGAGCGGCAACATCAACCCGAGCGGCGAGTTCCCGTCCATGTTCGAGCCGGTGCACGGCTCGGCGCCGGACATCGCCGGCCAGGGCAAGGCCGACCCGACCGCCACCGTGCTGTCGGTCGCGATGCTGCTGGAGCACCTCGGCTTCGCCGCCGAGGCCGCCAAGGTCGAGGCCGCCGTCGCGGCGGACCTGGTCGAGCGCTCGGGCGCCCGCAGCACCTCCGAGGTCGGCGACGCGCTCGCCGGCCGAGTATCCGGCTAGCGGGCCGGATCCGAGAGCGGAGTTCCGGCCGACGGGCCGGATCCGAGAGCGGAGTTCCGGCCGACGGGCCGGATCCCACAAGGTTTCCGGCCCCGCGGGCCGGACCGCATAACCGCAGTTCGCGGCCCTCGAAACAGGGCGGGCGGCTGTTCGGCACGGCCCTCTGGATGCGAGTATCGACAGTGGGCCGTGCCGTTGTGCGTCCGTTCCGGTGATTTTTGCCGAAACGTACCTTCAGCGGTGGCGGCCCGGACCAACCACACGGTGAAGGAAACAGCCATGAGCACGGCCACCCAGGCACCCATCACGTTCGACCTCAAGCCCTCCGCCAACCCGCTGCCGGCAGCGGAGCGCGAGGCCCGGCTGGTCAACCCCGGCTTCGGCCGGGTCTTCACCGACCACATGGTGACCATCCGCTGGACCGAGGGGGTGGGCTGGCACGACGCCCAGCTCGCGCCGTACGCGCCGCTGGAGATCGACCCGGCGAACATGACCCTGCACTACGGTCAGGCGATCTTCGAGGGCCTGAAGGCCTACCGCCAGGCCGACGGCTCCATCGCCACCTTCCGTCCGGAGGCCAACGCCGCCCGCTTCCAGGCCTCGGCCCGCCGCCTGGCGATGCCGGAGCTGCCGGTGGAGACCTTCGTCGAGGCCGTCGAGCTGCTGGTCCGCCAGGAGCGGGAGTGGGTCCCGAACGAGCCGGAGCAGAGCCTCTACCTGCGCCCGTTCATGTTCGCCACCGAGGTCGGCCTGGGCGTCCGCCCCGCCAACTCCTACATCTTCATGATCATCGCCTCCCCGGCCGGCGCCTACTTCCAGGGCGGCATCAAGCCGGTCTCGGTCTGGCTGTCCAAGGAGTACGTCCGGGCCGCGCCCGGCGGCACCGGCGCCGCCAAGTGCGCGGGCAACTACGCCGCCTCGCTGGTCGCCCAGGCCCAGGCCGCCGAGAAGGGCTGCGACCAGGTGGTCTGGCTCGACGCCGCCGAGCACCGGTGGGTCGAGGAGATGGGCGGCATGAACCTGTACTTCGTCTTCGGCGAGGGCAAGGACGCGAAGATCGTCACCCCGGAGCTGTCCGGCGCGCTGCTGCCCGGCATCACCCGCGACTCGCTGCTCCAGCTCGCCTCCGACCTCGGCTACGCGGTCGAGGAGCGCCGGATCTCCACCGACGAGTGGCAGCGGGGCAACGCCGACGGCACCCTGACCGAGGTCTTCGCCTGCGGCACCGCCGCCGTCATCACCCCGGTCGGCTCGGTGAAGTCCGCCGCCGCCGACTGGACCGTCGGCGCCGGCGAGCCCGGCCCGGTCACCATGGAGCTGCGCAAGGCGCTGCTGTCCCTCCAGAGCGGCCAGACCCCGGACGCCCACGGCTGGCTGCACAAGATCGCCTGACCCCGTGCCCGGGCGTCCCGAGACACCGGGGCGCCCGGGCCGTGGCCTCGAAGCGTTCCGCTCGTTGACGACCGCGGACCGGAAGGAGGGGCTGTGACCGCATTGCCTCACGCGTACACCGGTACCGCCGGCGACGAGGGCAAGAGCCTCCTGGAAGTCTTCCTGGCTTTGGAGCTCCGCTCGACCTCCCCGAGCCCTTCGGCTTCGCCCTGGACACCGCCGGCCTCTTCGAGCAGCCGCACAGCCGTCCCGCATCGCGAGACGGGCGGACCGGAATCCGGAGGGCTGTGCGAGACTCCGAGGGTGTCCTCGCTTTCGCTGATTATTAGCAGCAGGCGCGCCGGTCCGCAGTGACCGCTTCCGCAGGACCCGATGCGGAGCGACCACTAGCGTCCAGACCCGCGCGCAGACCTCTCGCACCCGCGAGGGGTCTTTTTGTTTCTCCCGGACCGGCCGAGGGCCCCCACAAGGGGCCCGGGGACACCGGGACCGCGCGCGGGATCATGGACAGTGGAGCCGGGACCAGAAGAGTCCGGCAGAGCAGTACCAACCTCCCCGAAACGGAGAACCAGGGGTCATGACCGAGGTCACCCGTACCGATGACAGTTTCCACGTGTTCGACACCACGCTGCGCGACGGAGCGCAGCGGGAGGGCATCAACCTGACGGTGGCGGACAAGCTGGCCATCGCCCGGTACCTGGACGAGTTCGGGGTCGGTTTCATCGAGGGCGGCTGGCCGGGGGCCAACCCGCGGGACACCGAGTTCTTCGCCCGCGCCGCCGACGAGCTGGAGCTGCGGCACGCCGAACTGGTCGCCTTCGGCGCCACCCGCCGGGCCGGCGGCAAGGCGGCGGAGGACCCGCAGCTGGCCGCGCTGGTCGCCTCCGGGGCGCCCGTGATCACCCTGGTGGCCAAGGCGCACGACCGGCACGTGGAGCTCGCGCTGCGCACCACCCTGGACGAGAACCTGGAGATGGTCCGGGACAGCGTCGAGTTCCTGCGCTCCCGGGGCCGGCGGGTCTTCATCGACTGCGAGCACTTCTTCGACGGCTACCGGGCGAACCCCGAGTACGCCGTGGCGGTGGTGCGCGCCGCGCACGAGGCCGGCGCGGACGTGGTGGTGCTCTGCGACACCAACGGCGGGATGCTGCCGGGCGGCGTCCGGGAGATCGTCGCCGACGTGCTGGCCAGGACCGGCGCCCGGCTCGGCATCCACGCCCAGGACGACACCGGCTGCGCGGTGGCCAACACCCTGGCCGCGGTGGACGCCGGCGCGACCCACGTGCAGTGCACCGCCAACGGCTACGGCGAACGGGTCGGCAACGCCAACCTGTTCCCGGTGGTCGGCGCGCTGGAGCTCAAGTACGACCGCCGGGTGCTGCCCGAGGGCCGGCTGGCCGAGATGACCCGGATCTCGCACGCGATCGCCGAGCTGGTCAACCTCACGCCCTCCACCCACCAGCCGTACGTCGGCTTCTCGGCCTTCGCCCACAAGGCGGGCCTGCACGCCTCCGCGATCAAGGTCGACCCGGACCTGTACCAGCACATCGACCCCGAGCGGGTCGGCAACACCATGCGGATGCTGGTCTCCGACATGGCCGGCCGGGCCTCCGTCGAGCTCAAGGGCAAGGAGCTCGGCTACGACCTCTCCGGCGACCGGGACCTGGCCGGCCGGGTGGTCGCCAAGGTGAAGGAGCAGGAGAACCTCGGCTACACCTACGAGTCCGCCGACGCCTCCTTCGAGCTGCTGCTGCGCGACGAGGTGCGCGGCAGCCGGGACCGCTTCTACACCCTGGAGTCCTGGCGGACCATCAGCGAGCAGGGGCCGAAGGGCTTCACGGGCAACGAGGCCACCGTCAAGCTGTGGGCCAAGGGGGAGCGCCGGATCGCCACGGGCGAGGGCAACGGCCCGGTCGACGCGCTGGACCAGGCGCTGCGCACGGCCCTGGAGGGCATCTACCCGCCGCTGGCCGGCTTCGAGCTGGTGGACTACAAGGTCCGCATCCTGGAGGGCCAGCACGGCACCGGGTCGAAGACCCGGGTGCTGATCGAATCCACCGACGGCACCACCACCTGGTCGACGGTCGGCGTGGCCGACAACGTGGTCGCCGCGTCCTGGCTGGCGCTGGAGGACGCGTACACCTACGGCCTGATCCGGGCCGGCCTGGAGCCCGCCGAGTAGTCGGCGCCCGACACGCCCGTGGCCCGCCGGACTTCGCGTGAAGTCCCGCGGGCCACAGTCGCGCGCGTTCACCGCAGTCGGGCGAGGAGGGCGTGTTCGACGAGGGTGATGAGGGCGCTCTTGGCGCTGTCGCGGCGGCGGGCGTCGAGGGTGATGACGGGGGTGTCGGCGCCGAGTTGGAGGGCTTCGCGGACTTCGTCGGGAGTGTGGGGCTGGTGTCCGTCGAAGCCGTTGAGGGCGACGACGAAGGGCAGTCCGCTGTTCTCGAAGTAGTCGAGGGCGGGGAAGCAGTCGGCGAGGCGGCGGGTGTCGACGAGGACGATGGCGCCGATGGCGCCGCGGACGAGGTCGTCCCACATGAACCAGAAGCGGTCCTGTCCGGGGGTGCCGAAGAGGTAGAGGATGAGGTCTTCGTCGAGGGTGATGCGGCCGAAGTCCATGGCGACGGTGGTGGTCGTCTTGCCGGAGACGTGGCTGAGGTCGTCGATGCCGGCGGAGGCCGAGGTCATGACGGCTTCGGTGCGCAGGGGGTTGATCTCGGAGACGGCGCCGACGAGCGTGGTCTTGCCGACGCCGAAGCCGCCCGCGACGACGATCTTCGCGGAGGTGGTGGCGCGGGTGGGAGCGGCGGCGTTAGAGCTTGCGAAGTCCACTGAGGACCCTTTCGAGCAGCGTGACGTCGGGCTGGTTTCCGGATTCGCCGCCGGAAGCGGGCTGGTGGATGGCGACCAGGCCGGCCTCGGCCAGGTCGGCCACGAGGATGCGGGCCACTCCCAGGGGGAGGGAGAGCAGCGCCGACACCTCCGCGACGGATTTGACCTCCGTGCACAGCGTGCAGATCCGCTGGTGCTCGGGGAGCAGGGTGGCCAGGCGCTGCGGGTCGACGTCGGCGGAGACCAGGGCCTCCAGCGCGAGTTCGTAGCGCGGGCGGGTCCGGCCGCCGGTCATCGCGAACGGGCGGATCAGCGGGCCGGAGTCGGGTTCGTCCTCGAACTCCTCGACGTGGCCGGGCTCCTGGGCCGGTTGCCAGCCGGGGGCCGGATCGGAGGCCGGGTTCGGGTAGCCGGGCGCCGGGGCGCCGTACGAGGGCTGCCGGGCGTACTGGTCGTACTGGCCGTACTGCTCTTCGGTCCGGGGGTACGGCTGCTGGGGCTGCTGCCCGTACTGGTGCCGGCCGTACTGCTGACCGTGGCCGACGCCGGGTGCTCCGAAGGCGTCATGGCCTGTGCCAGGGTACGGAAGACCGTACTGGCCGCTGCGGTCGTCGGGCGGTGTCACGGTTCCTCTCCTCACAGGGTGCGGCGGTGCGGTGCGAGCTTCGGCGCAGGTCCGGAGCCGGTGGTGCGAAGGCCGTACAACGTCCGAACCCGAGCCCGCCGAAGCGGGCCCGGGAAGGACGCGGAGGTGCTTCGAATACCTGGACGGTATCCGACGGACCGTCAGTGCAGGAGACTGCCCTGGAGTTCCGCGCGGAGTGCGGGGGTGAGGACGGCGCCGGCGCGGTCGACGAGCAGGGCCATCTCGTAGCCGACGAGGCCGATGTCGGAGTCCGGGGCGGCCAGCACGGCGAGCGCGGAACCGTCGCTGACGGCCATCAGGAACAGGAAGCCCCGCTCCATCTCGACCACGGTCTGGTTGACCTCGCCGCCCTCGAAGATCCGGCTCGCGCCGGAGGTGAGGGAGGTGAGGCCGGAGGCGACCGCGGCGAGCTGGTCGGCGCGGTCGCGCGGGAAGCCCTCGGACATGCACAGCAGGAGGCCGTCCGCGGAGACCACCACGGTGTGGGACACCCCTGGGGTGTTGTCCACGAAATTGGTGATCAGCCAGTTCAGGTTCTGTGCGGCCTGGCTCATCTGAGTCAACTCAACGCTCCTGGTGGTTCGAGCCGCCGAAGAGATCGGTGCTCCGGTTCTGTCCGTTGCCGGACTGGTCTGCCTGATCGGGGTCGATCCGGAAGCTTCCGGTGTTACCGGCACTGCGGCCCTGCTCCACACCGCGGCGCAGGTTGGTGAGGCGGCCACGGACCTCCTCCGGGCTGCGGGAGACCTGCGGCCCGTCCTGCGGGGTGGACTTGGCGTTGCCGGGCACCAGGTTCTGCTTGGGCACGCGCCGTGGCAGACCGGCACCGGTGGTGCCGGCGGAGGAGGGTTCGCGCAGCTGCTCGGCCCGCTGCCAGTCGCCGTCGTTCGGCGACTGCCAGGCGGTGCTGGAGGTCGGGCCGGTCGGGCCGTACCCGCCGAGCGAGGACACGTCGTGGCCGCGCTGCTCCGCGGACCCCGAGGTGTCCTTGGCGCCGGCGAACCAGTTCGGGGCGTCGCCGGACGGGCCGGCGCCGGCCGGAGCGGCGCCGCCGCCCGCCAGTTGCTCGCCGGGGCGGCGCTGCGGCAGCCCGGACGGCAGGGTGGTGGCGGGCGCCTGCCCGGCGGCGGGCAGCGCGGGCGGCTCCGGGGCGTACGGGTGGCCGGCCGGGGACTCCTCGGCGGGGCGGCCGTACTGGTCGTAGCCGTCCTGGGCGTACTCGTCCTGCCGGTAGCCGTCCTGCTGGTAGCCGTACTGGTCGTCGGCGTAGTCCTGCTGCTGCTGGTAGCCCTGCGGGGCGTACTGGTCGTAGCCGTCCTGGGCGTACTCGTCCTGCCGGTAGCCGTCCTGGTCGTAGCCGTACCGGTCGTCGGCGTACCCGCCGCCGGCCGGGGCCTGCTCCTGGTAGTCCTGCGGGGCGTACTGGTCGTAGCCCTGCCGGTACTCCTCCTCGACCTCGGCGTCGACCACCGGCGGCTGCGGGGAGCTCTCCAGGGCCGCGCGGCGGACCTGGTCGAGGCGCTGCGAGCGCTGGACGGCCTCCAGGGCGGGGCTGAACCCGCTGGAGCCCGTGTTGCCGGCGCCGGTGAGGTGGTCGTCGAAGCCGAGCTCGGCCGCGCTGCGGGCGCGGTTGTCGGGCGCCCACTCGGCGGTCGGCTCCTGGTCGGCGAAGATCCGGGAGACGGTGAACTGCTCGTCGGGCTCCGGCGCGGGGCCGGACTGGGTGACGAAGGCCGGGAGCATGACCAGCGAGGTGGTGCCGGCCGACTCGCCGGACGGGCGGAGCTGGACGCGGATGTCGTGCCGCTGGGACAGCCGGCCGACCACGAACAGGCCCATGCGGCGGGAGATGGTGGCGTCCACCGTGGGCGGCTCGCCCAGCTTCTCGTTGATCTCCGCGAAGTCCTCGGCGGTGAGGCCGATGCCCTTGTCGTGGATCTCGACCAGCACGCGGCCGTCCGGCAGCCGGGTCGCGTTGACCAGCACCCGGGTCTGCGGGCTGGAGAACGAGGTGGCGTTCTCCAGCAGCTCGGCGAGCAGGTGGACGAGGTCGGTCACGGCGGCGCCGACGACGTCGACCTCCGGGATGCCGGAGAGCTCGACGCGCTCGTACTGCTCCACCTCGGAGGCGGCGGCGCGGAGCACGTCGACCAGCGGGACCGGGGTGTTCCAGCGGCGGCCGGCCTCCTCGCCCGCGAGGACGAGCAGGTTCTCGCCGTTGCGGCGCATGCGGGTCGCGAGGTGGTCCAGCTTGAAGAGGTTCTCCAGCTGGTCCGGGTCGGCCTCGTTGTTCTCCAGGTCGGTGATCAGCGCCAGCTGGCGCTGGATCAGGCTCTGGCTGCGGCGCGACAGGTTGGTGAAGATCGCGTTGACGTTCCCTCGCAGCAGGGCCTGCTCGGCGGCGAGCGCCACGGCCTGCTGGTGGACCTGGTCGAACGCCCGGGCGACCTCGCCGATCTCGTCCTTGCCGTGCAGGGGGATCGGGGTCACCGAGGTGTCGACCCGGTCGGGGTCGGTCTTGGAGAGCTTCTCGACCAGGTCCGGCAGGCGGTGGTCGGCGATCTCCAGGGCGGCGCTGCGCAGGGTGCGCATGCCGAGGATCATCGAGCGGGCCACGTAGCCGGTGAGCAGGCCGGCCAGGATCAGCGCCGCGACGACGATGACCGTGTTGAGGATGGCGTCGTAGAGCGCGTTGTCCTTGAGGCCGCGGGCGTCGTTGACGACGTCGTCCAGCAGCGTGACTTCGGTGTTCCGCAGTGCCTGGATGTGGCTGTCGGCGGCCTGGTTCCAGTTCTCCGACGTCAGACCGGAGTTCTTCGCCTCGGTGTACGCGGCGTCGGCGGCGGCCTTGCCCTTCTGCTGGCCCTCCGCGGCGGCCTGGCTGTAGCTGGCGCCGAGCTGGAGCAGGCCCTGCATGGTGGGCGCCATGCCGTTGGGCATCTTGTACGCCGAACGGTCCTGCGCGGTGGTCAGGGCCATCTGCGCGGCGGCGTACTTGGCGCCGTCCTCGGGGGCGGCACCGGTGTGGAACTCGTTGATGGAGACCTGTTCCAGCTTCTCCGAGATCAGGATCTGCTGGATGACGTCCTGGTTCTCGTAGCGCGTGGTGGCGTTCTGGTTGATGCCGACCAGCAGGTTGAGCATCAGCGCGCGCTGGGTCGAGGCGGCGGACTTGGCCAGCGAGATCGCGTAGATCGCGCGGCCCTTGCTGGTGGCGTTGGCGGAGCCCATGCCGACCGAGTTGTCGAAGGCCAGCAGCGGGTCGAGCAGCACCGAGTAGGCGTTGGCGGTGGCGCTGGCGAACAGTTCGGTGCCGTAGGCGTTGGCCCGCAGGTGCGGCAGGTCGGTCACCAGGGTCTGGAAGGCCTGGTGGCGGCGGGGGAGCTCGCCGGACTTGTCGGAGGCGGCGTAGGCGGCGTTGTACGCCTTCAGCGCGGCGTCGGTGTCACCCCGGCGCTTGGTCACCTCGTTGTTCGGGTCCTGCTTGGTGACCAGGGGTATGAGCGTCTTGTCGCGCTCGTTCTCCAGGGCCTCGGCGAGTTCGGTCGCCGCCTTGGCCAGCTCCGCGGTCTTCTCGGCGCGGGAGGCCTTGATGTAGCCGTCGACCGAGGTGTTCACGCGCAGACCGCCGAAGACGAGACTGATGACCACGGGGATCAGCAGGATCGCGATCAGACGGGCCGGCACGCGCCAGTTGCGGGGGCGGAGGAAGTCGTACCGGGTGGTGCCGCCGCCGTCGCCGGACGGGCCGGTGCCGCGGGGCGCCGCGGGGGCGGCCGCCGGCTCGGGGGCCGGGGCGGGGATCGGGCCGCGTTCCTCGGTGGGAGTGAACGCGGAGAACCCGGCCGGGTCCCCCGGGGTACCGTTCGGCTCGCTCTGGCGGGGCTCGGAGCGCCGCTGCGGGGCGGGTTGCTGCTTACGCCTCACTCGACAACTACCTCTCGGCCGACTGCCGGCCATGGATCAATCCAGCGCTACCCCCGGGCCCTGACCGGCCGCCGGACGGGCCGGGGCAGGAGAGATTCAGGGTCAGCTGGAATTTCAGCACGTGCAGGGATGGGGGACAAACAGCCGCCGTCCGGCGCCCTCGTCGGAACAATCAGGACATTCACTGACATCGCGGAGCAAAACCGTGGTCACCTGGCGCTGAGTGACGCTGATTCGCCACGTTGGGTCACTGTTGATCACGAAATGCCTACCGAACTGTTATCCGCTGCTTATGGACGGGCCCTGTGCGCGGCCCCCGGCGGCACCGGACAGCCGGCACCGCCGCCCCGACGGTCCGTGGCAGGACGGACCGTCAGGGCCGTACGGCTCCCCCCGCTCAGCGGAGCCGGGCGAGGAGGGCGTGTTCGACGAGGGTGATGAGGGCGCTCTTGGCGCTGTCGCGGCGGCGGGCGTCGAGGGTGACGACGGGGGTGTCGGCGCCGAGTTGGAGGGCTTCGCGGACTTCGTCGGGGCTGTGCGGCTGGTGTCCGTCGAAGCCGTTGAGGGCGACGACGAAGGGCAGTCCGCTGTTCTCGAAGTAGTCGAGGGCGGGGAAGCAGTCGGCGAGGCGGCGGGTGTCGACGAGGACGATGGCGCCGATGGCGCCGCGGACGAGGTCGTCCCACATGAACCAGAAGCGGTCCTGTCCGGGGGTGCCGAAGAGGTAGAGGATGAGGTCTTCGTCGAGGGTGATGCGGCCGAAGTCCATGGCGACGGTGGTGGTCGTCTTGCCGGAGACGTGGCTGAGGTCGTCGATGCCGGCGGAGGCCGAGGTCATGACGGCTTCGGTGCGCAGGGGGTTGATCTCGGAGACGGCGCCGACGAGCGTGGTCTTGCCGACGCCGAAGCCGCCCGCGACGACGATCTTCGCGGAGGTGGTGGCGCGGGTGGGAGCGGCCGCGTTAGAGCTTGCGAAGTCCACTGAGGACCCTTTCGAGCAGCGTGACATCGGGCGTTCCGCCCGACTCGCCCGCGGCGGCGGGCTGGTGGATGGCGACCAGGCCGGCCTCGGCCAGGTCGGCGACGAGGATGCGGGCGACACCGAGCGGGACGCCGGCCAGTGCGGAGATCTCCGCGATGGACTTGACCTCGCGGCAGAGGCTGACGATCCGGGCGTGCTCGGGCAGCAGCCCGCCGGCCCGGTCGGCCGAGCCGGTGGTGGAGATCAGCGCCTCGATGGCGAGCTGGTAGCGCGGGCGGGTCCGGCCACCGGTCATCGCGTACGGGCGGACCAGCGGCTGCTGCTCGTAGCCGTCGGACTGCTGCCCGCCGTAGCCGCTGCCGTACCCGTTGCCGTACGGGCCGGCGGGTGTCGAGGGCGGGGTCATGGGTCCTCCTTGTGCTGCAGCCTTGAGCAGCCGGTTCCAGCTGGGACGATGCCAGCTGAGGCGGGATCAGCTGCCTGAGGGTAGCTGAGAGGGTGCCGCCGGGTCCGGTCGGGTCGGACCCGGCGGGGCGGGTTGGACGGGTGGGCGGTTCCTCACGGGGCTCCGGTCAGTGCAGGAGACTGCCCTGGAGCTCCGCGCGGAGTGCGGGGGTGAGGACGGCGCCGGCGCGGTCGACCAGCAGGGCCATCTCGTAGCCGACGAGGCCGATGTCGGAGTCCGGGGCGGCCAGGACGGCGAGCGACGAGCCGTCGCTGACGGCCATCAGGAACAGGAAGCCCCGCTCCATCTCGACCACGGTCTGGTTGACCTCGCCGCCCTCGAAGATCCGGCTCGCCCCGTTGGTCAGCGAGGTGAGGCCGGAGGCGACCGCGGCGAGCTGGTCGGCGCGGTCCCGGGGGAAGCCCTCGGACATGCACAGCAGCAGGCCGTCCGCGGAGACCACCACGGTGTGGGACACCCCTGGGGTGTTGTCCACGAAATTGGTGATCAGCCAGTTCAGGTTCTGTGCGGCCTGGCTCATCTGGTTCAACTCAACGCTCCTGGTGATCTGCGCCGTTGCCGTCGTTCCGGCCACCGAAACTATCGAATCCGCCCTGCTGGGCACCATGCTGGAAGCCCGCCTGGCCGGCGGCCTGCTCGGCCCCGGCACGGCGGCCCTGCTGGATGCCGCGGCGCAGGTTGGTCAGTCGGCCGCGGACCTCCTCGGGCGCCCGGGAGACCTGCGGACCGGTCAGCGGCGAGGCCTCGGCGGTGCCGGAGACCAGGTTGGCCTGCGGGGTCCGCCGGGGCAGGCCCGACATGGTGACACCACTGGTCGAGGGCTCGCGGATCTGCTCCGCGCGGCGCCAGCGCTCGTCGTTCGCGGACAGGCGCCACGGGGCGTCGTCGGTGCCCGGCTGCGGCTGGCCCTGCTGCTGCGGCTGGCCCTGGTGCTGGGGCTGCTGCTGTGGCCGGCCCTGCTGCTGCTGCGGAGCCTGCTGCTCCTGGGCCTGCGGCTGGAGCTCCGGGGCGGAGGTGCCGGGGCGGCGCGGCTGGTACGGGCGCGGCCGGCCCTCGTCCTGCGGGAACCACGCCTGCTGGTCGGCGGGCTGCCGGCCGGAGGCCTCGGACGGGCCGGTCGGCAGTGCCATCGGCTCCTGGTGCGGCAGCGGCTGGGGCTGCTGAGGGGCCTGCTCCTGGCGCACCGGCTCCGGACGCGGCGGGTTCGGCACGTTCGGCAGCACCGGCTCGACCAGGCCGAGGCCCAGCGGGTCGCGCGGGTCGATCTGGCTGGCCTCGAAGCGCGGGCGGGCGAACTGCTGGGTGCTCTCCACCGGCGCCGGCTCGGCCGCCGGCAGCGGCTGGGGCTGCTGAGGGGCCTGCGGCGGCAGCTGCGGCTGGCGGTCGCGCTGCGGCGCGTCCGGGCCGGGGCGCTGCGGACCGCGCGGGCCCTGGGCGGCCGGGTGCCCGGGGGCGCCGGGGGCACCGGGGCCCTGCGGGGCCGGACGGCGCTGCGGCAGGCCCTCCTGCGGACGGTTGCCCGGGCGGGCGCCCTCCTGCGGACGGTTGCCCGGGCGGGCGCCCTGCTGCGGTGCGCCGGGGCGGCCGTGCTGCTGCTCGCCGGTCCGGGCGGCCGGACCGCCGTCGAACTCGGCACCGGGGCGCGGACGCTCCCGGCCGGGCTGCGGCTGACCCTGCTGCGGCTGACCCTGCTGCGGCTGACCCGACTGCGGCTGACCCGGCTGGGGCTGGCCGTTCTGGGGCCGGCCGGGCTGCTGCTGGCGGTCGCGGCGGGGCAGACCCCCGGGGTCGGCCTGCGGCGGGCCCTGGCGGCCCGGGGCGCGCTGCGGCAGACCGCCCTGCTGGGCCTGCTGCTGCGGGGTCTGCTGCTGCGGGGCCTGCGGCTGGGACTGCTGCTGCGGTTGGGCGGGCCTGCGGCCCTGGCCCGGCTGACCCGCACTCGGCTGACCCGCGCCCGGCAGGACGGGGTTGTCACGCAGCGACTGGCCGACCTGCCGGGTCGGCAGGCCGCCGCCGGAGCGGCCGCCGGGTGCACCCGGGCCGCCCCGCGGAGCGGGACCGGTCGGAGCCGCCGGAGCCGTCGGACCGGCCGGACCGCCCTGGCCGAGCTGCGGGCGGCCGCCCTGCGGGGCACCGCCGCCCGGGCCGGACTGGCCGAGCGCAGCCGGACCGCCCTGGCGGGCGGGTGGCACCTGGCGCTGCTGGCGCGGGGTCGGGGCGACCGGGCGCTGCTGCTTGCCCTGGCCGGAGCCGCCCCGGCCGGAGCCGCGGCGGTCGCCCGAGTTGGTGACGTCCACCGGGAGCATGACCAGTGCGGTGGTGCCGCCGGAGTCGCTGGGGCGCAGCTGGATGCGGATGCCGTGGCGCAGCGACAGGCGGCCGACCACGAAGAGGCCCATGCGGCGGGAGACCGAGACGTCCACCGTCGGCGGGTTGGCGAGGCGCTCGTTGATGTCGGCGAGGTCGTCGGGGCTCAGGCCGATGCCGGTGTCGTGGATCTCGACCAGCACGCGGCCGTCCGGCAGCGCGTGGCCGGTGACCCGGACGCGGGTCTGCGGACTGGAGAACGAGGTGGCGTTCTCCAGCAGCTCGGCGAGCAGGTGGACGAGGTCGTTGACGACGCGGCCGGCGACCTCGGCCGACGGGACGGCGGCGAGCTCGATGCGCTCGTACTGCTCCACCTCGGAGGCGGCGGCGCGGAGCACGTCGACCAGCGGGACGGGGCGGGTCCAGCGGCGGCCCGGGTCCTCACCGGCGAGGACGAGGAGGTTCTCGCCGTTGCGGCGCATGCGGGTCGCGAGGTGGTCCAGCTTGAAGAGGTTGGCCAGCTGGTCCGGGTCCGCCTCGCGGCTCTCCAGTTCGGAGATGAGCGACAGCTGGCGCTGGATGAGGCCCTGGCTGCGGCGCGAGAGGTTGGTGAACATCGCGTTGATGTTGCCGCGCAGGAGGGCCTGCTCGGCGGCGAGGCGGACGGCCTCGCTGTGCACCATGTCGAACGCGTGGGCCACGTGGCCGATCTCGTCGGTGGAGTCGACGGCGACCGGCTCGACGGTGGTGTCGACGTCGTGCGGGTCGGCCTCGGAGAGGGTCTTGACCAGCTCGGGCAGGCGGCGCTCGGCGACGTCCTCGGCCGCGGCCTGGAGGCGGGTCAGCGAGCGCACCATGGACCGGGCGATCAGACCGGCGCCACCGAGGGCGACGAGCAGCACCAGGGCGATCGCGACACCGATGATCAGGGCGTCGGCGTCGGCCTGCGACTGGAGGTCCTGGGCCTTTCCGTCCAGGTTCTCGATGAGCTTGGCCTCGATCCGGCGCTCGGCCGAGATCTTGGCGCTGGCCTTCTCGTACCAGTCCTGGTAGGTGACGACCTCGGTCTGGCGGATGCCGTTCTGGGTGAGGACCGTGCCCGCGTAGCGGTCCGCGTCGGCGACCACCGAGTTGTAGCTCAGCTGGCTGCGCAGGTTGTCCAGGTCGTGCGCGGTGTAGATGTTGTTGAAGCTCGCGACCGCGTTGTCGTACGAGGTGCGCAGGCGGATACCGAAGGACTCGTCGCTCGGGCTGAGGTCGGGGGACTTCGGGTTGGCGAGCGCGGCGCTGATCAGGGCCCGCTGCTGCGAGGTCGCGTTCTTCGCCAGCGAGAACTGCTGGAGCGCGCGGGTGGAGACGACCAGGTCCTTGTTGTTCGACGCGAGTGCGATGTCCTGGGTGATGGACAGCAGGTCGCGGATGATCACGTCGTAGGCGGTGATCGTCGACTGGATGTTCTGGTTGTTCTGGTACGGCGCGCTGCGGGTGTCCGCGATCGAGTTCAGGTCCTTGCGGATCTGGAGCAACAGTGCCTTGCCGCCGGACAGTTCGAGGTTCTCGAACTTGTCGGAGGACGCGGTGAAGGTGCGGCTCAGGTCGTCGGTGGACTTGCGGGCCGCGACGATGTCGTCGTCCAGCGGCGCGGTGGGGTTGCGGGTGATCGGACCGGCGCTGATGTCGCGCTCGGTCTGGAGCGCGTCCGCGAGGTTGGTCGCCTTCTTGGCCAGGTCGGACAGGTTGGCCATCTGGGCGAGTTGCTGCGAGTTCTCCATCGAGCTCTGGATGCGCAGGCCACCGAGGACCAGCGAGACCAGGACGGGGAGGGCGAGCAGCGCGATCAGACGGGTGCGGATGCGCCAGTTGCGCATCGCGAGCCGGTTCAGACCGGTGGCGCGGCGCCGGGTCAGGGACGTGCGGAGTTTGTCCCGGGTGGACTTCCGCTCCTGGCCGTCCTCTTCCGGCTGGTCGATGGCCCCGGGTGTCACCGGCTCGGCCGGGCCGCCGGGGGCCGCCGCCTGTTGGGGGGCTGCCACAGGCTCGCGCGACTCCGGGTCACCCGCGGCGCCGCTACCCCTTTTGAAACGTCCCTGCACTGGCGTCGCAACCTCTGGACCGGGCGTCCCGCCGCGTCGCCACGGCCTGGACGGTGTCGAGTTTCCATCCGCACCCCGGCCGGTCCGGGAGAGCGGGCACCGGGGTGGACCACTCCCTACCCACGGTCCGTCGCATTCCAGCACAGCCGGGGAATCCCAACAAGGGCCGTGGGGGCCATGTCGCGGACGCTACCGACCGCGTGTGCGATCTCACGGATTGTGCCGTAACGGGACCGGAATACCGCCTTTTTCGGACACTCGCCGGATACATGCCAAGAGAACCCAGGGCCTGGAAGAGTCACAGACCTTCCGAAATGCACCTTATCTGCCGAATGTCGGGAAATCCCGGTGCGGCGATATGTCGGATATTTGCCTTTTGCTTGGCATTTTGTGAGCAAAATCACAGTCTAATGTGTAGCTTTGGTCACGGTCTCTATGGAATGAGATCTCGTAACCTGGGCTGTCTCCGGAGCACGGCCCCGATCAGCCTGCCCAGAACCCTTCCGAATCAATCGGAAATCAATCAGTCCGGTGCCGATCCGCCGCGATCGGCCCGGCCGCGACCACGAGGTGCTCTCGATGTCCCAGGCGAAGAAGGCCACCCAGTCCACGCTGTCCAGCCGCCCCACGGCGAACCCGCGCCGGACGACGCTGGCCTCGGTCGAGGACTTCAGCAAGATCCCGGGCGCCCGCAAGCCCGAGGACGTCGTGACCTACGGCACCGAGCTGCCGGCCGTCACCGCCAACCCGCGCCGCACCCAGCTGATGGTCGCCCCGGTCGTCATCGTCCAGGACTGACCCCGCAGCGCTCCGCGGAGGGGGGGGGGGGGGGGCGCGCGCCCCCGCGCCCCCCCCCCCGCGGGGAGCCCCCCCGCGCCCCCGCCGGGCCCGCCGCCGGCCGCGGCCCCCCCCCCGCGCCAGGGGGCGGGGGAGGGG